>JBEDFG010000207.1:0-2885 GCA_041175285.1 Bacteroidota bacterium
GGATCTACCGCGACAACTTCCGTTCCGATAGCGACTTGGTACAACGGATTATTACACTTCGCGATTTTCGCGATTTCGTTTACACCTTCGCCGCTGAATTCCACCTCAATGCCCACTTCAGAAAAGGCCATTTTAATGAAATCACGAACCGTTGTTGTGATACCTGTTGCAATCACAAAGTCTTCTGGTTTCTCTTGTTGCAAGATTAACCACATGGCTTCGACGTAGTCTTTGGCATGGCCCCAGTCACGTTTTGCATCTAAATTTCCTAAGTATATTTTGTCCAGCTGGCCTAACGCAATTTGCGATACACCACGGGTAATTTTACGCGTTACAAACGTCTCACCACGCAAAGGCGATTCATGGTTAAATAAGATTCCATTCACCGCAAACATATCATATGCCTCACGGTAATTAACCGTAATCCAATAACCATACATCTTCGCCACCGCATACGGAGAACGGGGATAAAACGGTGTTTTTTCTGATTGAGGCACCTCTTGAACTAAGCCATAAAGCTCTGACGTAGATGCTTGATAAATCTTTGTCTTCTTCGTTAGGCCCAACAAACGAACCGCCTCTAGAATACGTAATGTACCAATACCGTCAACTTGCGCCGTGTACTCTGGCTCGTCAAACGATACTTTTACGTGCGACATCGCACCTAAATTATAAATCTCATCCGGCTGTACATCCTGAATAATACGGATGATATTCGTCGAATCGCTTAAATCACCATAATGCAAATGGAAATTGGACGCCACATGTGGATCCGCATATAAATGATCAATACGTTGCGTATTAATCAATGAACTTCTGCGTTTGATGCCGTGCACGACATAGCCCTTGCTCAACAATAACTCGGCTAAATAAGCACCATCTTGTCCGGTAATCCCGGTTACTAACGCAACTTTTTTGTTTTGTGACATACTGAATTAAATAAATGACTCTTTGGCCTGTAAATACAAGCTTCGAAATTACGAAAATTTTGGGAGAGCTTCTTCCGATTTTTATTAAAAGGATTTCAACTATTCATACAATGCCAAAATAGCCTTTTCGTGTTTCGCGTAAATTTGCTTGCGTTTCAGTTTTAACGTTGGGGTAATCTCACCATCCTGAATCGTGAATAATCGCGGCAACAAAACGCATTTTTTCACTTGCTCATATTTAGCAACAGAGGTCATGGCCGACTGCACTTCTTCGTCCATTTTAGTAATGACCTTCGGATTTGCAATCATATCTGCTGGACTTCCCGCCTCAATTCCTTGTTGTTTACACCAGGCTGCTAACGCGTTAAATTCTGGGATAACTAAAGCCGATGGGAATTTTTGACCTTCCCCTACCACCATACATTGCTCGATGAAAATAGACTCCTTCAATTTGTTTTCAACTAATTGCGGCGCCACATATTTACCTCCCGATGTTTTGAATATTTCTTTTTTACGATCCGTGATCTTCAGGTATTTACCATCTACCATGACACCAATGTCACCTGTATGGAACCATCCTTCCGGATCGATTGCTTCCGCCGTCGCTTCCGGATTCTTATAATATCCCGGCATCACAGAATCTCCGCGCACACAAATTTCCCCATCCTCCGCAATCTTTAATTCCATGCAATCAATGACAGTTCCTACACAACCTACCTTAAAATCAGGTGGATTAATGAACGAAACAGAGATAACTGGCGACGTTTCCGTCAATCCATAACCCTCCGAAATAGGTACACCGGCGGCCCAAAAAACACGTGATAAACGAGGTTGTAAAGCCGCAGAACCCGAAGCAATCAAACGCACGTTTCCACCTAAAGCTTCACGCCATTTAGAGAAAATCAATTTATTATAAACCGCATATTTGATGGAATCCCATAATCCCAATTTAACCATGGGATCATATTGTAAACCGAAATCGATCGCACCAAAAAATAATTTCCGCTTAATACCCGTTAACTCATTGCCTTTGGCATAAATCTTATCATATACTTTTTCTAATAAACGTGGAACGGTCGCAAACATCGCAGGCTTTACCTCCCGAATGTTATCTGCAATTGTTTCCATACTCTCCGCATAGTACACCGAAACCCCGTAAAACATATACATGTAAATGTCGGTACGCTCATAAATATGACATAACGGTAAAAAACTCAAGGCCTTGTCACTCGCTTTCAATTCAAAAAAACGACCACGATCTAAAGACTTCACATTTGAAACGATATTGTGATGCGTTAACATGACGCCTTTAGGCCGGCCAGTCGTACCTGAAGTATAAATTAATGTCAATAAATCCAATGGTTTCACAGCATCCATCAACGGTTGTAAAACAGCACGATCTTTTCCTTCACCCATTTCCTTGACATCTGTCCACATCGAAGCCCCCTCAACGGGATCAAACGTATATATTCCCTTAATTTTTTTATTTCCTTTCGAAGCCTCCTTCGACTTCAAATACAAATCTTCACCCTCAACAAACACATACTTTACCTCCGCATTCTCAAAAATATACGCATAATCCTCTACGGTAATGGTTGGGTACATCGGCACAGAAACAGCACCAATAATTTGAATCGCAAAATCAACGAAATTCCATTCAGGTCGATTCCCTGAAATGATCGCTACTTTATCACCTGGTTTAATTTTCAAAGCCAATAAACCTAAAGCTGTTTCGTGGATGATGTCCAACATCTCCGTAGAACTAAAATGGCGCCATTCGCCATCACGCTTTAAATTAAATAAGTCTGATTTTTGAATTTGTTGGTATTGTGGAAGTAAATCAAATACCCGAGTGAAGTGTTCGTGTGAAATCATGATTAAATAAGCTTGCTGTTTATCCCAAAGTTAAGCAATGGATTTGAGCGAAATTGAACTTAAGCTGTATTTTTTTGCACT
>JBEDFG010000208.1:0-4346 GCA_041175285.1 Bacteroidota bacterium
CGAATGCGATGTGCCTCTTTTTGTTCATTGTCTACCGCGTAGCCCCGCAATTTAGTGGATTCGTTTTTCAAAAACCAATTTAAAGGCTTATTTTGTGGACGTTTTGCGTTAGACTTCGTCACATCATGAACCGTTTGTACCTGTTTCTTGTCCTCTGTTTGGTGAGCTACAGCTCAGCATTTGGACAAATTAATTGTCGAAACACCTGTTTAAAAACGTGTCAAGATTGTACGGGGAAACAAGAAGGTTTAGAAACGGTTTGCGATGTGGAAGGTATTTATCCCACGGGGACTGTTTTTGAATGGGATATGGGTGATGGTGCCAAGTATGCCACTCCCACAGCAGTACACACCTTTGCAGGTCCTGGTGTACGGACTGTACGTGTTACCATTCGGCCAACCGTTGGTTCTCCCATTCCATTAACGAAGCAAGTATATATCACCCAAATGCCGCGTACTTTTTTAGGGACTGATAAATGTAAAGATACGTTGGAACTTTGTTCGGGAACTTCCGTTATTAATGCGTTTCAAAATTTACCTACGTCGGCGTATCCAAATCCATCGAATCTGAGTGTTACCTGGTTTCCAAATGGAGAAACAACAGACCAGCTGACCGTCGATAAAGAAGGATGCTATTCCGTAAAAATCAAAGACAATGTTTCTGGTTGTTATTCCGAAGCGCGACTTCGTGTCATATACTGCCAAACAAATAATGGTGCTTCCTCTGGTTCTGGAAGCCCATTTTGGAGTTTGGGAAGTGGAAATAAAATTAATTTTACGAGTGGTACGCCAACTGTAAGTTCTGACCCTGGTTTTAATGCGCCCGCTGGATCTTCGTCCTTCATATTTGCACCTATAAAGGCTGCAAAAAATACCTTAGGGGGGATTTATACAAATGGTGATTTGGTGAAGACCTTTTCCGGCAATATCGTTGCCAATTTAGGAGGGGACATTAATTTGAGCCAAGCCACCGCCATTTTACCCAAGCAATCCTGTTCAGGATGTGATTCTGAATATTATATTTTTGGGATGAAACAGGTAGGTGGTAAAAACCAACTGTTTTATAGTGTTTTTGATATCTCTGGTAATGGAGGTTTAGGCTCTGTTATTGTGCCATTTTCTTCTGCTTCATTTGCAACACCCATTAGCTCATTTGGAGCAACAGATAAGTTGGTTATCACCCAAGCCGGTAAAAACGAATATTGGATCAATGCCTTTGAGGTTGGAACAAAAAATATTTACCGGTATAAATTAGATAGTTTAGGCTTATCCAAGCCAAATAGATATACGATAACCTATGACGTATCTTTTTCTTCGAACTCAACTCTCGTTTTCTCTCCTAAAAATGATCGGCTGGCCGTGGCAAATGATTCTCTTGGGTTAAGTCAGATATTGATTATGACAGTTGACACGTTAACCGGAAATTTCGATCAAAGACGTATTAGCCGTATTCAACTAGGCACATTACCTGCTAAGATTTATGGGGTAGCTTTTTCTCCAGATGGCAAGGTTCTCTATGTCACTACACGCGGCAATGGATCAACCATAAAATCACAAATTCTTCAATTTGACTTAACTGCTGCGAATGTTGAGTCAACTAAATTTGTGGTTTACGAAACGGCCGACTTATTAGGAGAGTTAAAATTAGATCCAGATAATTCAGCCCGCCTCTACATTGCGATCGAGAATAAGCCATCTTTGGCATTTATTCGAAGGCCGAATGTCTTATTCACAAGCCTCGCCATTCCTGGCCCCACGAACAACTTTGATATTACGACATTCACTGGTGCAGGAAATTTAGGTAGAGGTATGACCAGTGTTCGTTTTGCCTCTAATTCAAATGGCGGCGGTATTCAACAATCCTGCTCAGGAACCACATTTACTTATAAATTACCCGAGCCTCCAAAATGTAAAGAAAACGGAAGAAAAATCATCGGGGCCAATTGGTCTATTTATGAGGGTAATGCCTATTCGGGCAGGACATCGCCAAATATAGTATATGATCCAATACTCGGAATTCAAAAGCAAGATCCCACTTTAGTTCGTCAGGCCTATTTTTCCAATCAAAAATCAATCAATTATTCATACCCAGAAAAATCTATTAACCCTAAAAAATACGTCATTGTCGTAGAGGTGTTAACTGAATGTGGGAGCTATTTTCTAGACGCTGAAGAATTTGAAATCCGAAATTTAAAGCCATTCTCCTTACGCAGCCGGGTGGATAAATTATACATGACCACGGTTGCAACCCCGAATTGTGTTCAACGAAATATTACATTTCCAGATCCAATTTTAGATAAAGTGCCTAATTTATCAGGTCTGACTTATAAGTGGAATACAGGAGCAAGTTCAGCAAGCATCATCGTAAATACAGCTGGAATATACTCTTATAAAATCAGCGATAATGCGACAGGATGTGACGTAAAAGGTGATGTCGATTTGAGGTATTATACAGAAGCGGATTTTATTCCTGAAGTTGCACCTAGTGTTTGCATGGACAATCCAACGCGTTTACTCGAGTTAAAGCCTATTTTGAATCCTGCGAGCCTTGAATTTTTATGGACGGAACGTGGATTGCCTCTCGGAACTAACCCATCTTTAAATGTGACCTATGCCACAACATATGACATGCGTGTACGCGATGGTTATGGTTGTATTTATTCAAAACCATTTGTTGTAGCCGATAAATGTTTACCTGTTGTCTTGGCACCGAATATTTTTACGCCAAACGGCGATGGAGTAAATGATCGCTTCGTTCCTCAGCCATTGAGCAACCCGCGAACACAAATCATTGGAGTTAAAATATTTAATCGCTGGGGAGAATTATTATTTGAAGGGGACAATTCCAGTCCTGATAAACAATGGGATGGTAAATACAAAGGTGTGCCACAAGACACCTATGTATACGCAATTGACTATGTGTCTACGCCGGCAAACTTCCCGAATATGGGTACTCAGACGCTAAAAGGGGGTGTTTTAGTCGCCTATTAGTAAATTCGAGACCATTCGATAATTAATTTTTCAGTCTATTTTACAACCGTCGTATTTTTGTTGTGTAATTGATCTACACTCTTAAAACTCGATGCAAATATCATTCTTCAAACGACTTTTTGCTTACATGCAAGGAAAGAAAGTTGTTGAATTATATTCATCCACAACTCTTCGATCCTACTAGCGATTCGAAACAATCAAAATCAATGGATTTGTCAAATTCCCCGTTATGATAAACAATGGGAATACATCACCATCATTTTAGAAGAAAATGGGGATTTGACTTTTCCGGATGAGCCGATGCTCGAAGGAGGTCTAGACCGTTGGAAATAAACCCAACCTAGTATGCCCTCACCTCAACCCCCTTCATGAAGTTGACGAATGATTTATTCACCACCTGGTTTCCACCCGGTGTTGGGAAATTACCCGTGAAATACCAGTCTCCCAAATGATTGGGACATGCCAAATTCAGATTTGGAACAGTTTGGTATACAATCGACAATTCCGCCTTTAGATTCTTTGGCTTAACAATCTCCGCAATTTTATCTGAAATTTCTTCATCCGTGAACGGGGCATAAATTGCTTTGACAAAGTTTTCTGTAGATGCGGTGCCATTTTCGAGGGCCAACAAACATTTCAAGTTAACCTCGTCCAATATATGTTCCATTCCACGTTCCTTCAATAAGGCAAGTGCGGCACGGAAGGCCACAAATTCCTTCATTTTGGACATATCAATGCCATAACAATCCGGATATCTAATCTGAGGTGCCGAAGAAACAATGACAATTTTCTTGGGAGATAATTTATCTAATAAACTTAAAATACTCTTTTCTAAAGTTGTTCCTCGAACAATCGAATCATCGATCAAAACCACTGAATCCACACCTTTCTCAATCACCTCATAAGTCGTATCATACACATGTGAAACCATGTCATCCCGCATCGCATCACTCGCAATAAAGGTCCGAACTTTCACATCTTTGTTTTTCCACGCGCGGACGGAAGGTTAATAATTCCTCTAACTGCTCCTCAAACAATACGCCATCCATAATGGCCTTCTTCCGCTCCTTCGCCAAATGATCTTCTAGTCCATCAATCATCCCCAAAAAGGCACTTTCAGCGGTATTCGGAATGTATGAAAACACCGTATGTTTCAAGTCATTCTTCACCTCATCTAAAATCTGAGGAATTAATAAACGACCTAATTTCTTACGCTCCCGGTAAATATCTGGATCCGAGCCACGCGAGAAATAAATTCGCTCAAACGAACAAGATTTCTGCTCAATTCGATCTATAAATGGCACCTCACTAACAGAAGCATCCATCTCAATAATCAAGGCATGACCTGGAGTAATT
>JBEDFG010000209.1:0-5539 GCA_041175285.1 Bacteroidota bacterium
GCTAGGACCGCATCATCAATGAAATAATTCCCCGTGCAAGTCTTAAAATCACGGGATAATATAGCTGCTGCTGCATCTGCCATGATACTTGGCTTGCGCGCATTTCGCATCATATCGGCATTACCTACGGCAAATTCAATTGCAGCTGTGGCAATAATGGTTCTTGGCCAAAGCGAATTAAAAGCCACTTTGCCTTTAAACTCTGCCGCCATCCCTAGGGTGACAAGCGACATGCCAAACTTAGCCATCGAATACGCTACATGGTGTTGAAACCAGCGCGCCTCAAAATTCAATGGGGGCGAAAGTGTTAGTACGTGGGGATTTGCCGACTTCAACAAGTGAGGCAGACAAGCTCTCGATACCAAAAAGGTTCCGCGAGCATTCACGCCATGCATTAGATCGAAGCGCTTCATTTCGGTTTCTAGCGTGCCGGTCAATTGGATGGCTGATGCATTATTAATTAATATATCAATCCCACCAAAGGTGGCAACCGCCTTTTCAACCGCTTCAAAAACCTGATTTTCGTCACGAATGTCGACCATGCAGGGCAGGGCACGACCACCTAGTCGTTCGATTTCTTCGGCGGCGCTAAAAATAGTCCCTTGCAATTTAGGATGAGGCTCTGCCGTTTTAGCGGCTATGATGATGTTTGCGCCTAATGAGGCGAGTTTTTTGGCTATTTCCAATCCGATACCTCGAGAGGCACCCGTGATGAAAACTGTTTTGTTTTTGAAGTCCATGAAGGTCAAATTAAACTTTATCTAAATTACGATTTTATTCACAAGACTTGTCAAAATTTAATTTTTGCGTTGTACTTTTGTAAACTAGTTTTTGTACCAGTAATCGAATGATCACACCGTTTAAGTCAGTCAGTATTTCTTATCGCAGCGCACCACTCACCATTCGGGAGATGGTGGCATTGAGCGAAGAAGAAAGTCGGGCTTTCACCTTAAAGTGTAAAGATTTATTTGGCCTGCAAGAATTATTAATTGTTTCTACGTGCAACCGCACCGAATTGTATTTCACTTCGCAGGAATCTATCTCAAATGACTTAATCAAAGCTTTATTAATCGAAAAAGGATTAATGAACACGGCAGATTATGTGCATTATTTCGTCCAAATGGATGAAACAAACGATTCACTGAAACACTTATTTGAAGTTGCCACAGGTTTGCAATCCAAAGTTGTAGGTGATTTACAAATTCCAAATCAGATCAAAAAAGCGTATCAATTGGCGGCCGACTTAAACATGGCGGGTCCGTATTTGCATCGTTTAATGCATACTATTTTCTATTCCAATAAGCGCGTTGCCCAAGAAACTTCATTCCGAGACGGGGCTGCATCTGTATCTTATGCGACCGTTGCCCTAGCTGAAGAATTATCCCAAGCCATCGCAACGCCGAAAATCCTAATTTTAGGTTTAGGAGAGATTGGAATCGATGTTTGTAAAAACTTTGAGGATAAAGATTTTGCAGAGGTGACGGTTATGAACCGTACGATTGAGAAAGCAGAACGTGTGGCACAAGGAAAAAACTTCCGTGTAGCTCCTTTTGAAGATATGTGTAAAGAGGTCGAAGCGGCTGACATTATTATTTCATCCGTTCGCACAGAATCACCTATCATCACACAAGAGAATTTAAAAGCAATGCAATTGCTTTCGTTTAAATATTTCATCGACTTATCTGTACCACGTAGTATCGAAGAGGCTGTCGAAAAGGTATCTGGTGTTTTATTATACAACATCGATTCGTTAAAAGAACGTGCCGATGAGGCTTTGGCTGCTCGCATGGCATCTATTCCAGATGTTCGCGTAATCATTGAAGAGAGCATTGAAAGCTTCAATGACTGGTCGAAAGAAATGGAAGTTTCGCCAACCATCCATAAATTAAAAGGGGCCTTAGAACAGATCCGAAAGGAAGAAATCAATCGTCATTTAAAAGGCCTAAGTGCAGAGGAAGTGGATAAATTAGAAAAAATCACAGCTTCTTTGGTGCAAAAGATCATCAAACAACCGATCATTCATTTAAAAGCTGCCTGCAAACGTGGTGATTCTGAAGCGATGGTGGATGTTCTGAACGACCTATTTAATCTCGAGCAATTCGAAGAGCACGAGTCTTAATCACATGGATAGCGCAATACTGAATAAATTGGCACGCTATTGCGCCTATCAGGAACGCTGCATCTCAGAAATCAAACAAAAAATTCACGAATTAGATAGTTCTGAACAGCAGGATGAATACATCCAGTGGTTAAAAGAAAACAATTACCTGAACGAAAGTCGGTACGTAGGACTTTTCATTCGTTCCAAATTCAATCAGAAAAAATGGGGGCGCGGCAAAATTCAGTTTGAATTACGCAAAAAGGGCATCTCTGATTCTGAAATTCAGATGCATTGGGAAGAAATCGCAGAGGAGGATTATGCGGAAGCGCTGAAAAACCTCTTAATTAAAAAAGCAGCGTCATTGAAAACAGGTACAGCTGCTGAAAAATATCAAAAGTGCTATCGAACTGGTCTCTCAAAAGGCTTCGAACCAGGACTAGTTTCACAGGTATTAAAAGGACTTTTCCCAAAGGGATTTGCATAAAATCATTTTTTCCCTACCTTTGGGACATGAATTTTAAATCAGCTACTTATTACGCAGGTTATTATTACGCAGGATATTACGTCTGCGCGTAACCGGTTTGATAGGTTTTTGATGTTAACTTATTTTCGCCGGCCGTCGGCATTTTTATTTTATGAGCTTTTCCATTTCACCCGCTTCGCGTTTAAAGTACGTTGAAGAATACTATTTCTCAACGAAACTCAAGCAAATCGCTTCGTTGCGCGCCGCCGGCATTCCCGTCATTAACCTGGGTATTGGTAGTCCAGACCTCGCTCCTTCTTCTGAAACGATCGAAGCCTTGACTTTATCTGCAGCTAATCCTGCGAATCATGCCTATCAGGGATATCAAGGAATTCCTGCCCTGCGTGAAGCCTTTGCGGCTTTTTATGCCAAGCACTATGGCGTAGTGGTAGATCCTGCGAATGAAATTTTACCCTTGATTGGTTCCAAAGAAGGCATTATGCACATTGCCATGGCTTATTTAGAAGCAGGTGATGTTACCCTTATTCCAAATCCTGGTTATCCTACGTACCAAGCGGCATGTTCATTAGCGGGCGCAACTGTGCAGGCGTATGAATTAACGGAAGAGAATGGATGGTTGCCAGATTTAGATGCCTTGGACAAGCAAGATCTATCGAAAGTGAAAATCATGTGGGTGAATTATCCACATATGCCTACGGGGGCAAAGGCGGATTTGGCATTTTTCACGAAGCTTCGTGATTTCGCCATTCGTCATTCCATCTTATTGGTGAACGACAATCCCTATAGTTTTATTTTGAATGAAAATCCGATCAGTTTATTGGCCGTTCCAGGTATGAAGGATGTAGCCATCGAATTGAATTCGCTTTCCAAATCCCACAATATGGCCGGTTGGCGCATAGGCGCAGCTTTCGGTCGGCCAGAATTGCTAGCGCCAGTTTTGAAATTCAAGTCCAATATGGATTCGGGTATGTTTTTGCCGTTGCAAGAGGCGGCAGCGAAGGCATTATCGGCAGATGCCGATTGGTTTGCGCGGCAAAATGAAATTTACAAATCGCGGCAAAAGAAGGTTTTTGAATTATTGGATTTATTGGATTGCGTATATGATTCAGCTCAAACTGGCATGTTTGTATGGGCACGCATACCTGAATCCATGGAATCGGGCTATACTTTATCCGACCAGGTATTGGATGAAAATGCGGTATTTATTACCCCTGGAGGGATTTTTGGTTCGCAAGGAAATAGATATGTCCGTATTTCATTATGTGCTCAAGAAGTAGTTTTTCAAACGGCGATTGATCGCATTAAAAATCACAGTAATGGAATCTAAAAAAGTAGGTATAATTGGTATAGGCTTAATTGGAGGATCCATTGCCAAGGCATTGCGGAAATCCGGTTGGGCATCTGAATTAATTGGTATTGAAGCGAATCCTGCGCACGCCGTTAAAGCGCTTTCCCTGAGATTAGTGGATGAAGTGATTACACTTGAGGAAGCAATCGAACGTGTGGATGTTTTTGTTTGCGCAACACCTGTGGACATTTTGGTACAAATTATTCCGAATGTATTGGATCGATTAAAGCCAGGTCAAATCGTGATTGAGGTAGGTTCAACAAAAACTCCGGTTTACGAAGCTTTGAAGAATCATCCAAAACGCAAGCAGTTTGTGTCAACTCACCCCATGGCGGGAACGGAGTTTTCGGGACCGGAAGCAGCCGTTGAAGGTTTATTTCAAGGTAAACGTGGGGTCATTTGCGACAAGGAATTAAGTTCCCCTGAGGCGGTTAAGACCATAGAAAGTTTATATCGAGATGGCCTGGGGATGAATTTAATTTATATGGATTCAATCGACCACGATGTACATACCGCTTACATCTCGCATATTTCACATATTTGTTCGTTTGCTTTGGCAAATACGGTATTGGAAAAAGAAAAAAATGAGGAGCGCATTTTCGAATTAGCATCCACGGGTTTTGAATCAACGGTTCGTTTGGCGAAATCATCTCCAGAAACTTGGAGTCAAATTTTTCACCAAAATCAAGATAACCTAATGGACGTGTTGGACGAATACATCAACACACTTTTGAAATACAAAGGTTTAATGTTGTCCGGTAGTTATGATAAACTGAAAGATGAATTAGGAAAGGCGAACGACATCGGTCGAATCCTGAATAAACATTAAAAAAAGCCCCGACTTACATCGGGACTTTTTTAATTAATTTCCTCTCGGAGCACGATAAGCAACTGGCTTCCAAGTATTATTTTTTCCATTTATGTCTGGGAAGACATGATCAGGATCAATCGTTACAGATTTGATTGGCAGATTGGTCGAGGTTTTAAATGTCCAAGATCCACCACGTTGCCATATCTCAACTGGGAACGTAAAACGCTCTTTCGAACCACCCGCCATTTCTACTTCAACGATCGCAGGCATCGCCATTTTGTCTAAGTTTTCAATGGTGATCAACGCCCCTTTTGTTGGATCTTGATCAATGTAATCTACATCTTTTACAGATTGGTCAAGTTTCCACAATTCGTAGAACCAGGCTCTCCAGAACCAACCTAAATCTTCGCCAGCACCGTCTTCCATGGCACGGAAGAAATCACGTGGTGTTGGATGCTTAAAGGCCCAATTTTTGATGTAGTGACGAAATGCATAATCAAAACGATCTGCCCCTAAGATATGATCACGCAAAATACGTAGACCATGTCCCGGTTTATTGTAGGCTTCCCAACCTAAGTTACGTGGCTGAATAACATCTGGAATAGACATGATTGGATCCGCTTCCGCACGGAACATGCGAGGCGCAATTTGATGCATATCAAACTTCGGATTCTTGTATTCTCCTTTATTAAAGGTATCGGTTGAATAGAAATTAATAAACGTATTAAAACCTTCATCCATCCAAGCAAACTTGCGCTCATTATTTCCCACAATCATCGGGAACCAGTTATGGCC
>JBEDFG010000210.1:0-3376 GCA_041175285.1 Bacteroidota bacterium
CGCTACAAGTATTTAAAACAGCGAATGATGGTGCCACTTTACTAATTTACTCCTAAGCATATGCAATTTCTTTCTATTTTGCTCATTACACTTTTATCTTGGATCGGAGACTTCTCACAAGCTCAAATTCAAGCTAAACAAGAGCAGAAATTAATCTTATTGAACTTTTCGGGTTCCGACTGGTGTGGACCATGTATCAAACTAAAACACGATGTGTTTGAAACCTCTGAATTTGAGCAGTTTGCACAAGGTAAATTGGTTTTAGTTCGTGCAGATTTCCCACGCTTAAAAAAGAATCAGTTAGCAAAGGACCAACAAGATCGTAATGATCAAATGGCCGAACGCTACAATCCCAACGGAAAATTCCCACTGACTGTACTCATTAATGCACAAGGGAAAGTGGTCAAAGAATGGGAAGGCTACCAGCCTTCCAAGGAAAAATTTATTGCTGAAATCGCGGCTATCACTCGATAATGGAATTAGTTCAACGCACAGATTTATTGATGGGCAATCGCTTCGACATCGGAGTCATTGCCTCCCAGATTTCTGATGCAGAACGGGCAATCGCTTCGACATCGGAGTCATTGCCTCCCAGATTTCTGATGCAGAACATGCCTTACAATTGGCAGTTGATGAAATTAAACGAATTGAAGCATTGCTTTCTACTTATCAGGCAGATAGTTTAACGAATCAAATTAACGATGCCGCAGGTTTACATCCCGTTGCTGTGACCGAAGAATTTTTTCAGCTGGTCTTACGCTGCCAACGGATCTCCTCGTTAACACAAGGTGCCTTCGACCTTACGTATGGATCTGTAGATAAAAAATTGTGGAATTTTGATCGCACAATGACTGCCTTGCCCGACGAGGCGACAGCAAAAAAATCAGTTCGGTTGATCAACTATAAATGGATTGAATTAGACCCCCAAGCAAAAACTATTTTCTTGAAAAAAAAGGGAATGCGCATTGGTTTTGGTGGAATAGGAAAAGGCTATGCTGCCGATCAAGCCAAGCATTTGTTAGTTGGCCTAGGCTACGAAAACGGCTTAGTTAACGCCTCGGGCGACATGTGTGCTTGGGGTTTTCGTGCAGATGGAAATCCATGGCATGTGGGTATCGTAGATCCCGATCATCCGAAAGATGTATTGGCGGATTTTGATTTAGTCAATGCTGCGGTGGCTACCTCTGGAACTTACGAAAAATTTGTATTAATCGACGGTAAACGATATTCGCATACCATTCATCCCAAAACGGGTATGCCTGTCCAAGGAGTAAAAAGTGTATCTGTTTTTGCTCCATTTGCAGAATTAGCAGATGCATTAACAACTCCAATCGCTGTGATGGGTGTGGAAGTTGGCCTAGATTTAGTGAATCAATTGCAAGGTGTTACTTGTGTGATCGTCGACGATGAAAACCAAGTACATTTTGCCAAAAAAATAGATGTATGCGTATAATTAAATGGTTGGGGATTATTTGTTTATTTTCCTCATGCACAGTTGTAAAAGAATATCAAAAGAGTCGAATCAACGATTCTGAAATGGAATTGTCTTCTCGCAAAAGTGAGAAATTTGAACAGGCATTTTATTTGTATCGGGAAGGTGCATCTGGAGCAAATGGTGGTAAAAGCGGAGGAGGCTGCGGTTGTAACTAGGTATGAAAAAAGTTGTTTTAGCCATCGGTATGTATTGTGCTTTTCTTCAAGTGACGAAGGCACAAGAGACACTATTTAAATCGAATAAGTTTTCCATTAGTAAAGCAGATACAAGTTCTGATTTTGTCAAAAGGCAGTTAAAATTCGAAGAAGTGAATTTAGTGTCAGGTTATTATTTTCAGGACGGAAATAACTCCGCAATTACCGGAGGTCGAGGTACTGAAAAGTTGACAGATTTTGCGAATTCATTCGAAATACGCGTATCAAAAATGGATCGATACAATCGGACCCACAGCATTACGGCAGATGTAAACATTGACAGGTATACATCCGCTTCTTCAGATAAAATTGATCCATTAACTGTTTCCTCTGCTTCTCGTGAGGATACACATATTTATCCGAGTATTTCTTGGTCAGTGAAAGACGATATATTGGGAACAACACAAGGGCTTACCTACGCCTTTTCAACCGAATATGACTATAAATCCCATGGATTTACGGGTTCCTACACCAAATTGTCTAAGGATAAAAATACCGAAATTTCACTGAAAGCTGGGGCGTTTTTAGATACGTATATGGCTATTTTGCCGTCTGAGATGCGACCGTCCAACTATCCATCGGGATCTGAACGGGACCAAGATGGAATAAGTTATAAGGCAAGAAATTCCTACAATGGATCTATCTCCATTTCCCAAGTGATCAATCAGCGCTTGCAAGTCATGGCCATTATCGAGCCAAGTTTTCAAGAAGGTTTATTAAGTACACCGTTTCATCGTGTCTATTTTACTAATGGAAATTCCACGGTGGAGAAATTACCTGGAACCCGTTTCAAATTGCCCGTTGGCCTACGTCTCAGTTATTTTGCGGGTGATAACGTCATTATTCGCGGATTCTATCGCGCGTACATTGATGATTGGGGAATGGCGGCACATACGGCCAATCTAGAAATTCCGTATAAAATATCACCTTTCTTTTCGATCAGTCCGTTCTATCGATTTAACATCCAAGGCAAAGTGGATTACTTCAAAGCCTACGGCCTTCATTCTACGAAAGAAACATTTTATACATCCGATTATGACTTGTCAAGTTTTACCAGTCAGTTTATGGGAGTGGGTGTTCGTTTAGCTCCTCCGGGTGGTTTGGCGAATATCGTGAATTGGAATTCGCTGGAGCTTCGTTATGGCTATTATTCGCGATCTAATGGCATGATTGGTCACAGCATCTCTATGCACATCAAAATAAAATAGGCTTCGGCCTATTTTATTTAATCTATTCATCGTAATATTGCAATGTAATAATTGAACGATGGGATTAACCAAAACAGATTTGTTTACCGATGAGCAAAATGCAATCGCCCAAATGGCGAAAGTGTTAGGTCATCCGGCTCGTGTGGCGATTTTGCAGTATTTGGTGAAGTCGAAAACGTGCATCAATGGCGATTTGATTTCGGAACTTGGGCTTGCTCAAGCGACTATTTCCCAGCACCTGCGTGAGCTAAAAGAGATTGGATTTATTCAAGGTACCATTGAAGGGGTGTCTGTTTGTTATTGCATTAATCCAGAGAAGTGGGCAGAATTTAGCCAACTATTCGGTTCGTTTTTTGAAAATTATTTCGTTTCTCAACAATCTAACTGCTGTTAATCATGAGCTTTCCTCGTATGCACGTATCACTTTATGTCAGTAATTTGGCGGCATCAGTGAATTTTTATTCGACGTTTTTTGGCCA
>JBEDFG010000211.1:0-3267 GCA_041175285.1 Bacteroidota bacterium
GCACGTCGAGAATCGGCCCATGTGCTGCTGCCGTTACAAATGCGTTGGGGTCTAATTTTTCAGGCATCTAGTGGTTGAGGACAGTTAATTCAAATGTAAGTGGATCAAACGCGGCATATAGTTTTTCCAAAAATGCGGGATCCGACAAGTAAAATTCGAGGAAGTTCGTATATCGTTCTTGCCAATGTCCACCAGGGAACAAGTCTTGTTTCACTGCGGCTAGTTGGCGCAAGCCCGTCTCTTGATTTCGCTCCTCTGCCTTGCGCATTTTCTTTGTCAGTCGCTCCAATCCTTTTTGCCAGCGTGTTTCTTCCGCAAGAACGGCAGGTTCTAAGGTCTCGTCGATGGCCTGCGCTTTTTGGGCAATTTTACTCATCAGCGTAGATAGGCGTTCTTGTTCGTCGCCTAAGTCCAACAAATTTTTGGTGTGCTTATCGATGAATTTAGCACGCAAAACATGTGCTTCTTGAAATAAATCCAAGATGGAAAGTTCCAGTTTCTCTAGTCTTTTTTCGACTAAGGCTGGAACAACTGGAATGGTACCTGATGTAAATCAAAAACACTTTTTAGCTGGAACCAATAGCCTACCTCTGCAGGACCTCCCAAATAAGCTAAATTCGGCAAGATGATCTCTTGGTAAAGAGGTCGTAGCACCACATTCGGGCTGAAATGTTCCGGATGATTTGCGATTTCAGCGGTCATCGTTTCTTCGCTAAAACGGATATCCGTGTTTAATACATGGTAATTTCCGTTGCTGTATTCGATTCGTTCCCGAAGATCCCCTTTCATGTAGAAAAAGTTGATTTCACGTGCGTGGATCTGTGGTTTGTATCCGAGCGAAACGAGTTTTTCATCGGTGTCAGCCACGGATTTTTGATGGGCTCGTTGGAGCACATCCGCCTCCATCACCTTGTTCATCAATCCCTTCAATCGGGCATCATCAGCATCTATGCATACTAATCCAGTTTCACCAAATAAGGCATGGATGTATTTTCGAACAGCCTCCGTGAGTGTTTGGCTGCTTTGGTAAGCGTCTTTAAATAGGGGAATTCCTGACGGCAGTTGGCCAAGCATCTCAGCCAGGTCTTCTGTATGGAAACGTCCGACGGCACCTGTTTGTGCACTGGTACAGGTATAGGTTTTACCAAATAAATGGAGGTGGTTAATTTCATCCCAATCGTGGTCTTCGGTCGCCATCCAGTACACGGGCACGAACTTGAATTCGGGGTATGCCTGTTGTAATTTGCGCGCCAAATTGATGGTTGAAACCAATTTGTAAATGACATAAAGCGGTCCTGTCAATAGGTTTAGCTGGTGCCCAGTAGTGACCGTAAATGTGTTTTCATTGCCTAAGCAGGCGATATCTGGAGCATCTGTGATGCCTTGGTATTGGTCGGCAAGGACCTCTGCCAACAATTTCCTATTAACTGATTTTTTTTGATCGATTTGCGCGCGGAAAGATTCCAGCGTGGGCGTCGCTCCATAAAGTGGTTTCAATTCAGGTTTGCCAGCTAGGTAATCTAGGAGCAATTTTGAGAAGCCGGGAACGCGTTGAAGCGGGTAGCTTTGAATGGGCATATCGAATGGTGTTGTTGCGTTAATTTTAAAAACCCCGCATATTTCCGAAAAGTTCTAACGAATTTAAATATATTTAACCGAAATTTGTGGTTCTATTTAGCGCGAATGAGATTTTTAATCTTCCTTTTTTTATTCCTGGCCTCGATTCGAGGGATTGCCCAACAAACGCCGCAGTTTTCTCAATTCATGATGAATCGGTTTTTGTACAATCCAGCATTTGCCGGTTTTGAGGATTATTGGGATGTTCAATCGGGCTTTCGGACACAATGGACAGGCTTGAATACGGCAAATCGAACGTTTTATACGACGGCCAACTTCGCCTTTGACAAATCAGATCGTACGTCCACGGGCATCACGCCTTATATGTCGAAAACGATTCGACGTAACTATACACCCACTTACATTCGCAAGAAAACGCGTAAAGTGAATTTTCACCAAGGGGTAGGTATGCAATTGATGTCAGATCAAATCGGTCCCATTACCAGTATGTCGCTGAGTGGTTCTTATGCCTATCACTTGTCTTTAGGTGGCGAACGGAAATTGGCTACGGGAGGCTCGATTGGGTATTACCAACGGGTTTTAGATATGAATAATTTCAATGTTAAAGATGCAGGAGATCCATTTGTGACGTATTCCAATGCATCGAATTTACCTGCTGGGAAAATATCTGGCGGACAATCATTGATCAATGTAGGCGCGCTTTATTACACCCGAAAATTTTACGTGGGCTTGTCGGCCAACCAACCGGTTTTCGGTGATTTCTTTTTCACCAACAAGAACGCGAATGATGGACAGGAGACCCGAAATGCGATTTATGATCCTTTAATTGCTGAGGTCTCTGCGGACGAAACGATAGATCCAGATCGAAAACTTTGGTTATTAGCCCAATTGAATTTTAAGAAAAATGGGGCAACCCAATGGATGGGAACGGTAGCTCCTACGGTATTTTTCCAATCGGGTATTGACATCAATTCGGGCGAACATTGGACTTTTTCTCCAGCCGTATTAGTCAAATACATGAAAGGGGCGACTTTGGTAGCTGAAACAAATATGCGTGTGAAATACGATGAGCAATTCTGGGTCGGGGGAACTTACCGCCACAAGGATGCGATCGGAATCATGGTTGGAGCGCATTTGTCCAATGCCCTAAATTTAACCTATGTGTATGAAACGCACACGAATGGGTATGCACATCAGTCGCTGGGTTCACATGAAATCGTTTTGGGAATGAAATTCCGGAATCGGATTTTTATGGCAAATCCTGCCTTTTAATTTTTACGAAAAGAATCGTACGCTTCTGGCGGAACTGGGCTATCAATTTCAGTGGATTTAACCACAGGTTTTTCCCAATCCAAATATCCTCTTTTCCAGGCAAAAGCTAGTCCAAGAGCTAGCATTCCCACAAAAATCAACATTTCAACTAAAGCGAAGGATGACCAATCGGGCGATGCGGCCACGAGTGATTTGTCGCGAAATACCACGGCCCAAGGGAATAGAAAAATAAGCTCTACCTCAAATAGCACAAAGAGTAAAGCGATGACGTAAAAGCGTGGATTGAAACGGGTATTTGCATTGCCAGCTGGCTCCTCCCCTGATTCGTAGGTGCTCAATTTTTCCTCATTTGGCCGGTTAGGACGAATGAATCGAGCCAGCGTTAACACAATGGCTAAGAATAAAATACCAGCTAAA
>JBEDFG010000212.1:0-4893 GCA_041175285.1 Bacteroidota bacterium
GATGGTTCAAAGTATTTCGAAAATTCCAGACGCCATTCAGCGCAGTTTATTCATCCAAAAAACATCGCAAATGATGCGATTGGAGGAAGATGTATTGCTAGCGGAAATGAATAAGATTCACTTGAAAAAGTTGAATCAGCGCGCTGCAGGTTCTGCACCTCAGAGCATCTCTCCCCAAAATGAGGTAGACATGAACGCGCTTTTTGCTCCTGAAGAGGAAGCAGCAGCGGAGGTTCAAAGTCTTGCTTTTTATCAAGAATCAGAGTGTATTCGATTACTTGTCAATTTTGGACATTTGGAAGTTGATCCTGAAAAAGCACCTGGTCATACCTTGATGGAGTATCTTTTACATGAATTGGAGGATGTGAAATTTCAGACGCCTTTGTTTGTTGAGATTTTGGGTATATGCCAAAAAGAATTTGCCTCAAAGCGTGTGCCAGGCCCTGAATTTTATTTGCATCACGGCAATGAGGAAATTCAGCGATTTGCCATCGATGTGTCTTCGGATAAACATACATTGTCAACCGTTTGGAAGGAGCGACATGAAATTCGGGTGCGGGAGGATCATGAGATGTTGGAGGATTTAGCTTACAAAAATGTTTTGCGTTTGCGGAAAGTATATAATGATCAGCAATTGCAGGATGTGATGGAACGCATGGAAAAGTATGCCGGCGATCGCAATGATATGAATGATTTATTGCTTGAATTCATCACATTGAAGGAAATTCAGAAAAATATTTCACAGGAATTGGGTACGGTTATAGAAAAATAACGTATTTTCGCCACGTAATAATGAAAAGAATCCTCTCCATAATGCTATTGTTTGTTCTCCTGTATCAGGCAGGTGGATTTGCATTAAGCTATTTGGCAAGTGATCAAGATCAATTTGTAGCAGGAGAGACAATCGTAGTTGAAATGCCTATTTCCTTGCCCTATCAAACAGATTGGCAAGCTCCACAAGAAGTAAGCGGAGAAATTCGACAAGGTGATAAATTCTATCAGATGAAGGACCAACAGGTCATTGATGGGAAGTTAGTTACCACCATGGTTTCTGATCAGAGTGCTCGTGATCGCTTCTTTGATTTAGCTGCTCAGGTGAATGAGCATATGTCGGATCAGCCGGAAAAAGCACCTGCCAAATCCAAGTTAATCAATACCTTAGTGAAAGAATATTGTGCGCATGCATCTGCATGGGTTCTTTATATTATGGAATGGCCTGCTTCTCAGGAACGTCCTACACATCACGTTTTACCTACTACAGCGATTTCAGCTGATTTCTTCGCACCGCCGAGGCAAGCTTAATTTTTTCGATACTTCATTTTTTTCTTGGATGTAGATCCAGGGAAATGTACGTGTATTTTAAAATTTAAGCATGAAAAAAATAGTACTATTGCTTTGTCTTGCTCTATTGGTGGGACAGGCTACTTACGCTCAAATGCCGCATGATGGCATTTACATGAATAAAAAATTAGCTTGTGGGGCGCTTATCTATGGAAATTCCTCTTGGACTAATTATTGGGAAAATCAATTATTTCGCGACAACAAGAATATTGGACGCCTGACTACGGAATCCGTTTCGGCTATGTTGGCCTACGGTATCACTAAAAAGCTCAACGTTATTGCCGTTGTTCCTTATGTACGCACAAATGCCTCAAAAGGTAACTTGATGGGACAAGAAGGGCTTCAAGATGCTTCTTTGTGGTTTAAGGCGAAAGGCTATTCTGCGCATGGATTGACTTTACATGGCGTGGTGGGACTTAGTGTCCCGGTGTCAAATTATGTCCCGGATTTTATGCCAATGTCCATTGGTATTGGTTCAGAGGCTTTGATTACGCGCGGCATGATTTCGTATGATATGCCTAATCATTTGTACTTAAACTCGTCAATAGCTTATCAAATGCGTAGCAATGTGCGCGCGGATCGTGACGGATATTTAGCGGGAAGTCGATTTTACAACACCTCCGATGTGGCCGTTCCAGATGCGTTTGATGCGGCATTTCGTGTGGGTTATTTGAAAAAAGACAATCAATTGGAAGTTTTTGCGGAGCACTTCTCATGCGTCGGTGGTGATCATATTCGTCGGAATGACATGCCTTTCATGACGAATGATATGACGATGACATCTGTAGGAGTGTATGGAAAATTCCAACCGAAAGCCTTGGGTGTCAATGCGAAGGTTGCTTATGTTGTGGATGGTAGAAATGTAGGCCAAACGTTGAGCCTATCTGTGGGAGTGTTGTACCAGTTTAAATTATAATTCGATGAAATTTTTATATACATTTTTTGTTTTTGTTTTGATTACCTCTTGTACGAAAGAGGTGGATTTGGTGGTGGATCAGCCCTACGTTCCATCTAATTTAGATGTGAGTGCTGGTGCATGGAAAACCTTTATTTTAGCTTCTTCTGCGGATGTTGTTGTTGCTGCGCCTAAATTAGTTTCCGATGCCGCTTATTTGAAAGAGGTTGATTCTTTAAAAACGGTTGTCATTCCTTCGTTGACATCTACTCAGAAATCAGCTATTCAGTATTGGGGAGCCGGTGCAGTATTGCGTTGGAATGAAATTGCACGTGAATTAGCAGCACGGTATAATCAAGCTCCTGCGGCAAATGCAGCCGGAGTTTATCCAGTACCGAATGCAGCGGATCCATTAGCGGATCCACGTTTTCCTTTTGCCAATCCGCCGTATACGGCGCGGGCTTTGGCTTATTTAAGTGTCGCACAATACGATGCGCTTGTTTCAGCGTGGAAGTACAAATATCAGTATAACCGTAAGGCACCATATGTGGTCGATGCGTCTATTAAGCCTTTATTGCCAGTGACGTCAGAAGATGCCGTAGTTGCACAGGCGAGCTATGTGATTTTATTAGCGTTGTTTCCGGGTGAGGGTCCATTTTTGGCTGAAAAATTAGCCGAAGCAAAAAATGCTCGGTTGTGGGCTGGAATGAATGTGGGGTCTGATGTTTCGGCAGGTGCTTCTTTGGGAGCTGCAGTAGCGGCGAAAGTGATGGCACGTGCGAAAGCGGATGGTATGAGTGCTTCGAATGATCAGTCGATTGTCCCTAATCTTATTGCGCATTCCAAGTCTTTGGGATTTGTAAATCCATGGGCAAGCCAGGAAATTCCGGCTCGTCCACCGATGTTACCTAATTATGGTGCTGTAAAAACATGGAATTTTGATCGTGCAACCATGGAATCAATTCGTCCAGCTATTCCATATTTAGAAGGTTCGGCAGAATTCAAGAAGGATCTAGCGGAATTGGAGGAGATCAATAAAAATCAAACGCGTAACCAAGCGGCGATTGCTAATTATTGGGCAGATGGTCCAGGATCATATACACCGTCGATATGCATGTGCAGCTGGCGTGGAAGCTAAATATTCCGAAGTGCGTATGGCAAGAATGCTCGCGTATGTCGGTACAGCGTTAATGGATGCTGGTATTGCTTGTTGGGACACTAAATATTTTTACCACAGTCCACGCCCCCAACAATTTGGTTTAAAAACGTCCGTGGGGCTACCCAACTTCCCAAGTTATACTTCGGGCCACTCGACGTTTTCTTATGCTGCGGCTACGGTGTTAGGTTCATTTTTTCCATCGAAAGTTAGTTTATTCAATGGCTACGCGCAGGAAGCATCTGATTCACGCGTGTATGGCTTAATTCACTTTCGAGTAGATTGCTCGATGGGAGGGAAGCATGGAAAGCTGATTGGTGAATATGCAGTAAAGCGTTCTCAAACAGATGGTGCTCAATAATTTGATTTTCTACATATTAAAACGTATTTGTTATGGTAACTATCAGTAAAAATAGATTTTATGCGCTAGTCACAGCTTCGTGGATGAATCGTGCGATGATCGCGATTGTTTATATCTGGTTTGGCTTATTGAAGGTTATTGGCACTTCACCCGCAGAAGGCTTAGTGACAAAATTGTTCAATATGACATTGTCTCCGTTCATGAGCATTCAACCGTTTTTGATTGTTTTGGGAGTCGCTGAATGTTTGATTGGGTTTTTATGGTTATTTCCACGTTTGACTAAAGTCGCTTTTTGGGTGATGATCAGTCATTTGTTTACCACTTTTTTGCCCGTGTTGTTTTTACCAAATGAAACCTGGCAATCATTTTTCAGCTTAACGCTGACAGGACAATATATAATCAAGAATGTAGTCCTATTGTCTGCTGCTTGGTTTATATATGTTTTTTCGGAGTGATAGTGTTGTTTTTTTAATCACTCAATAAGCAAAAATGGCCTCTAGGAATAGAGGCCATTTTGTTTTAAAATCGATTCAATTTAAAGGTTATTCACCTTCAGTTAAATTTCTTTCCGTCACGTACATTTTTTGAATTTTGCCATTTACAACATTCGCATCAAAGTACCTGTTTACTTTAGTTACTTTTCCATCAACGGTATGCGTTACAGTTCCAGATGAAGTTACCCAATCGCTTATTTTTCCATTTTTATCTGTTAAGGTACTTGCCATAGCAAAATTTAATGTCCACTTAGGGTTCATATTCGTGAAATATTTTGCCATAAAATTAATATAGTCGTCACCAGACGTTAATACATCCCCCCCTGGTGTGTAAATTTTTAAGCTATCTGGTGATTCTAAACTACGAAGGGTAGCCGTGTCTCGATCATTGAGTGCTTGTATGTAATTTTCGAAGATGGCTACATGGGAAGTGTCTCCACCGTAAAGGGCTGTTCTCCCTGTGCCTCCTGCCATATCAAATCCAATGGGTTGTTTTTCATTGGTGGTACTTCCTTCTTTACAAGCCATAAATGAAGCAGATAAAGCTAAAATGAATAGTAATTTTTTCATAGTTTTTATTATTTTTTTGAATGAATAAGTTAGGGTTTATATACTTGTATTCAAATCATTCAGTCTATTATTAAAC
>JBEDFG010000213.1:0-2809 GCA_041175285.1 Bacteroidota bacterium
TTTTATCACAGTGGTGCGACGGATGATTTAGATTTTGTGATCCAACATGCCATTTCGCTGGGCGTTAAAGATATCTACCTGGCTGGATTTAGTTTAGGTGGTAACTTAACCCTTAAATGGCTAGGGGAAAATGCGGAAAAAGCTTCTTCATTCATTCGAAAAGCTGTAGCATTTTCTGTACCTTTACATCTTTCTAGCAGTAGTCAGCAACTGACTCGCCGGGAAAACAGCCTCTACACACATCGCTTCTTACAAACGCTATTAGAAAAAGTGACTGAAAAGTCGGCCCGATATCCACAGGATATTACGCCTTCTATGCTTAAATCTATAGCGACCTTGTACGATTTTGACAATGTGATTACGGGGCCATTGCATGGATTTAAGGATGCGGAAGACTATTATGAGCAAAATAGTTCCTTGTATTTCTTAAGTGGGATTCGCGTTCCGACCCTCGTGGTCAATGCGAAAAACGATCCATTTTTATCGCAGGAGTGCCTTCCTGAAAGGATTCATTCGGACTTTGTTCAGATTGAATTGCCTAAACAAGGGGGGCATTGCGGGTTTTTTCCTCGAAACTATCGGGGGTTAACTTGGTCCGAGCAACGGGCTGCGGCATGGTTTAAGGAAATTGAAATTTGATTATATGTCTACTAAGGAGCTGGAACAATTAACGATTGTCATCGATTTTGACAGTACATTCACGAAGGTCGAGGGCCTCGACGAATTAGCGCGCATCGCGTTAGAAGGTAATGCCAAACAAGGTGAGATCGTAGGTAAAATTCGCGAAATCACAGATAAAGGGATGGCGGGAAATTATTCATTCGCAGATTCGTTGCGTGACCGCGTGGCTTTATTGCCAGCGAATCGTTCGCACGTGGACCAATTAATCACGTTCTTAAAAGGAAAAATTTCTGAGTCTTTCAAGCGTAATAAAACGTTTATCAAAGAGCATGCAGATCAGATTTTAATCGTTTCAAGTGGCTTCAAAGATTTCATTGTTCCAGTCGTGGAAGAAATGGGAATCGCCGCTTCTAATGTATATGCGAACACGTTTACGTATGATGCCGACGGTACCATTACGGGTTATGATCAAGCCAATTTACTATCTCAAGATCGTGGTAAAGTGAATTTACTTCAATCCCTTGCACTAGATGGAGAAGTATATGTAATCGGAGATGGATATACGGATTATGAATTACGTGAGGCGGGATTAGCCAACAAATTCTTTGCCTTTACGGAGAACGTTTCTCGCAAAGCCGTTACAGATAAAGCAGATTTTGTCGTACCCTCATTAGATGAATTCTTATACCTTAACGGTTTAAGTCGGGCACAATCTTATCCTAAATCGCGTATCAAAGTTTTATTATTGGAGAATGTACACCCTGCTGCTGTACAACTATTTAAAAAGGAAGGGTTCCAAGTTGAATTACTAAAAGGAGCTTTGGACGAGGACGAATTGATCGAGAAAATCAAAGATGTTTCGATTATTGGCTTACGTTCAAAAACCAATTTGACGAAGAAGGTACTTGAACATCCGAATGCCGCGCGCTTAATGTGTGTGGGCGCTTTTTGCATCGGTACCAATCAAATCGATTTAGCCGAATGCGAGAATCGTGGGATTGCGGTATTTAACGCACCCTATTCAAATACCCGAAGTGTGGTTGAACTATCGATCGGTTTGATGGTGATGTTGACACGAAATATTTTCGAAAAGTCAACGAAGATGCATGCTGGCGTTTGGGATAAATCAGCAACTAATTCATATGAAATTCGTGGCAAGAAAATTGGCTTAATCGGATATGGAAATATCGGTACACAGATTTCTGTGATTGCTGAGGCGTTGGGTATGGAGGTTTATTTCTATGATATTGTCGATAAATTGGCCCTTGGAAATGCGAAAAAATGCAATAGCCTGAAAGAATTATTGTCGACAGTCGATTTCGTGAGTTTGCACGTAGATGGTCGAAAATCAAATACGGATATCATTGGCAAACAAGAATTTTCTTGGATGAAAGACAATGTCATCTTCTTGAATTTATCTCGTGGGCATGTGGTACAAATTCCGGCTTTGGTGGAGGCGATCAAGTCAGGAAAAATTTGGGGTGCGGCAGTCGATGTATTCCCATATGAACCAAAAACAAATGATGAAGAATTTGTCAACGAATTGCGTGGCTTGCCTAATGTTATTTTAACTCCGCATATCGGAGGGAGTACAGAGGAGGCGCAGGCAAATATTGGCGAGTTTGTTCCCAATAAATTATTGCAATTCATGAATAATGGTAGCACCTATGGTTCTGTGAATTTCCCAGAATTGCAGTTGCCTCCATTGGAAAACGCACACCGTTTATTGCATATTCATCACAATGTGCCAGGTATTTTGGCACAGATAAATAATGTATTTGCGAAATACCATGTGAATATCATTGGTCAATATTTGAAGACCACGGAGAAGACAGGTTATGTGATAACTGATGTGGCGAAGGAATACGCAGAAGAGATTGTAAATGAGTTGAAATTGATTGATAACACGATCAAATTCAGAATGTTATATTAATATGAGCACGTTTTTTACACCAGGTCCTGCGGCGTTATTTCCAACTGTGGAAGGACATTATGCGGAGGCATTTCGTCAAAATATTGGGTCAATCTCACATCGCTCGTCGGCATTTCGTAAGATTTACCAACATGCGGATGAGCAATTGCGCCAACTATTCGCTTTGCCTAAGGAATCTGCTGTTTTATTTACGGGTTCAGCTACGGAGATTTGGGAACGTGTGTTGATGAATACGGTAGAGCACGAAAGTTTTCA
>JBEDFG010000214.1:0-2789 GCA_041175285.1 Bacteroidota bacterium
GGAATCACTCCATTAAAGCCTGCATTCGCAACATTGCCATTACCGGGCGTTCAACCGATTTTAGTAGATGAGAACGGCAAGGAAATCGAAGGGAATGGTGTCAACGGAAATTTATGTATCAAATATCCTTGGCCATCGATCATCCGCACCACCTACGGAGATCACGAGCGTTGCAAAACAACGTATTTTTCAACCTATCCAGGACTTTATTTCACAGGCGACGGGTGTATGCGTGACGAGGATGGGTACTACCGCATTACTGGTCGGGTCGATGACGTCATGAATATCTCTGGCCATCGCATTGGAACAGCAGAAGTTGAAAATGCGATCAACATGCACACAGGTGTCATTGAATCAGCGGTTGTTGGTTTCCCACATGATATTAAGGGCCAGGGAATCTATGCTTATGTGATTTGCGAACACCCGACCATCAACGATGAGTTAACGCGGAAAGATATTTTAGCTACCGTGGCGCGGGTGATTGGGCCTATCGCTAAACCGGATAAGATTCAATTCGTTACGGGCTTGCCTAAAACGCGTTCAGGAAAAATTATGCGTCGTATTTTACGTAAAGTCGCTGAAGGCGAATTTGGCAGTTTAGGTGATACGTCTACCCTATTGGATCCGAGTGTAGTGGATTCGATTATCGCGGGGGCGCAATAAGGGAGAGGTAAGAAGTAAGAAGTAAGAATTAAGAAGTAAGAAGTAAGAGGTAAGAAGTAAGAGGTAAGAAGTAAGAGGTAAGAGTTTGAAGTAAAATGCCCGGGGTGTAAACTTCGGGCATTTATTAAATAAAAAAACCCCAGCATAAATCTGAGGTTTTTTTTATGTGTAAAAAAGTAACTCTTAATTCTTACTTCTTATCTCTTAACTCCTACCTACCAGAAATAGGTATACAACATCAACAACATCATCACGATCACGACAGAACCTACGATAAATGAAGGTGCCAATTTGAACATCTTCGCGTCGATTTCCAAGCCTTTAGGATTGTTTTTAGACTCAGGATCTAGTAAAGAAATAACGACCATCGAAGTGATACAGAATGTGAATACCCATCCCATACGATCGATGAAAGGAATCACATATACACCGTCTGCATCTGGGAAAGAAGTATAAAAAATACTGTCTGTTACTCCAGTCCACGTAGGAATATACTTAGATACGATTGAGAATGTTACCCCACCTAACAAAGCAAATAATGCCGCTTTGGAAGTTGTCCGTTTCCAGAAGAATCCCATAATAAACAAGGCAAAAATACCTGGTGAGAAATAACCTGTATATTCTTGAATGAATTGGAAACCACCCTTCTTATCAATGCCCATAAATGGAGCAATTAAAACGGCGATGATCGTAGCAGCAACAACCGCAATACGTCCTATCGAAACCAATTGTTTCTCAGATGCATTGGGATTAATGTAATTTTTGTAAATATCAAGCGTAAAAATCGTTGAGATTGAATTTGCTTTACCAGCCATGGATGCGACCACAGCAGCTGTTAATGCAGCAAATGACAATCCTTTAAGGCCTACTGGCAACAAGTTCAATAGAACTGGGTAAGCATTATCCTTGCTCAAAACCCCATCCTTCATCATTTCTTGTTGGAACATACCATCTTTCCACAATAAATAAGCTGCAATACCCGGTAAAACCACAATAATTGGCATCATCATTTTTAAGAAAGCAGCAAACATGATTCCGTTACGAGCGGTAGGCAAATCCGCTCCAAGCGCTCTTTGAGTAATGTATTGATTACAACCCCAATAGTTTAGATTGACAATCCACATACCACCAATTAACACAGCTAAACCTGGTAGAGATGGGTAATTGGCGTTGTCCTTATTGAAAATCATATGAAAATGATCTGGAGCTTTGGTCATCAAATGGTTCATACCATTCATAACACCTTCACCTCCAAAACGCTCAGAAACTAAATTCAAGGCTAAATATGAAGTTACTAAACCTCCTAAAACCAAGAATACGACTTGGATCACATCCGTATAACCAATAACCTTCATACCACCGAGTGTAATGATGATGGCAAATGCCGACATCGCAATCATACAAACCGTGAAATCTAATCCCGAAATCGTAGAAACGGCTAAGGCACCTAAATATAAAATAGATGTCAAGTTAACGGCGATATATAATAGCAGCCAAAAAACAGCCATAATCAAACTTACCGTTGAATTATAACGTCGATTCAAAAACTGTGGCATCGTAAATATCTTGTTCTTCAAGTAGATTGGCATGAAGAAAATAGCAACGATCAGGAGCGTCGCAGCCGCCATCCACTCATAGGTAGCAATGGCCAAACCCATTTGAAAACCATCACCTGAAGTACCAATAAACTGTTCTGCTGAAATATTGGATGCAATTAAAGACGAACCAATGGCCCACCAGGTTAAAGATCCTTCAGCTAAAAAGAAGTCATTCGAATCAGCAATTTTTGATTTTTTCTTGTTGTAAATCCAGTAACCATAGCCTGAAACAACAATGAAATAAAATAAAAAGACCAGGTAATCGAGCAGTTGTAAACTGTGTGATTGCATAAATTGAGTGTTTAGTTAACTATTAATAGGTACGAAAATAGGTTATTTCAATAGAAATTAAAAGGAATTATCGGAATTATACTATTCCCAATAAGTTGGCTTTACAAGCACCACCTCCTCTTCGCGATCAACGATAACTTGTCCTGGGAGCAAATCTTTCGTCTTACGAACGTATTTTTTCGAGGTAACAATAACAGGACATAAGGACTCTGTAGCCCTTTTTGAAAAATGTGCTGC
>JBEDFG010000215.1:0-3180 GCA_041175285.1 Bacteroidota bacterium
TCTTAGCCACCGCATTGACTCGCAACTGGATCCCTGCAAAAAATTATCAATTTGCTGGATTTGTGTGGCCTAAAGCATATCAGCTAGCACGATGGATAGGCCATAAAACACATGTTTTTGACGTCCGAGTACTTGATAAAATCGTGGTCAAATTTTCCGAATTGCATGTTATCATCGCACATCTTTCCGCATGGATTGACCGACATGTGGTGGATGGACTGGTGGACGGAATTGCGTCATTTTTTCTGGCTGTGGGCGCTCGCGTGCGGACCTGGCAATCTGCTCAAGTTCAAAAATATTGGATCTGGGTAATCATCACATTGATTTTCATCCTACTTTACCTTTTGTATTAATGGGAAATATATCACTACTTATCGTTCTACCTTTGGCTGCCTCGCTGTTAGCGGGATTTGGCAAATTAGGTGCCACCTACAGCCGATTGCTTGCCTTGGGTGTAGTGGGTATTCAATTACTTATCCTAGCAAAAATTGCGCTCATTTTTGATCCCTTACAAATGGGATTGCAGCAAAGCGAATCCATGAGCTGGATACATTTAAACCTAGGTAATTTAGGCCAATTTGTCTCAAACTATGCTGTGGGTGTGGACGGCCTAAGCTTGGGTTTAATTCTATTAACAGGTTTAATTAGTTTCATCGCTCTTTGGAATTCCAAAGACATTCATCACAAAATCGAAGCGTACTATGCCCTCGTTTTATTGCTGAATGCATCACTTATGGGTTGTTTTGTTGCCAGAGACATGTTCTTGTTCTACGTGTTTTTTGAATTCATGTTGCTGCCGATGTACTTTTTGATCGGGATTTGGGGCGGCCCACGACGCAATTATGCTTCGCTAAAATTTTTCATTTATACCCTAGTAGGATCGCTATTTATCCTAATCGTCATGTTAGGAATTTCATTGGCCTACATGGATCCGTATGAAACAGCTTTAGCATTACATAAAATTGGGTCAAATCAAGATTTCAATTTAGAAGCGCTGCAATCCATGCAAACAGCCTTAGCTGCTCATGAAATTGCGCCTAATCAAATTGTACATAGTTTTGATTTACAGGCGTTGAGCGATCCTTTCAATTGCCAACCAAACAATATGTTCAGCCCTCAATCTGGATTTTTGTTAGGAGGTTTATCCGGCCGCGCATGGGGATTCTGGTTATTATTTATTGGCTTTGCCATCAAATTACCACTGGTTCCTTTGCACACCTGGTTACCTGATGCACACGTAGAAGCACCTACACCCATCTCCGTATTATTAGCCGGTGTTCTTTTGAAAATTGGGGCGTATGGCTGGTTGCGCATGGCGATTCCTTTCTTCCCTTCGGAGGCAATTCAAGCCGCTCCAATCATGGCTGGATTGGGTGTTTTATCCATTATTTATGGAGCATACAACGCCTTAGCCATGACTGATTTAAAGAAATTGGTGGCTTACTCATCCGTTTCACACATGGGATTTGTCTTGCTTGGAATTGCCTCTTTCACACCAGAAGGTTGGCAAGGAGCCATTTTCCAATTATTATCACACGGAATACTTTCATCACTTCTATTCTTACTGGTAGGCGTTTTATATAGCCGAACCGGAAATCGACAAATTGATAATTTTTCAGGCTTAGCCACTAAAATGCCACTGTTTACCACGGTCTCTGGAATTGCCATTTTTGCCTCCTTAGGACTTCCCGGATTTTCAGGGTTTATCGGCGAATTTTTCAGTTTAATGGGCGCATTTACGAGCACGCATTTGACACCCATTTTTGCAGTCTTAGGAGGATTAGGAATTTTATTAGGGGCGGGATATTTACTTTGGACCTTCCAAAAAATATATTTGGGCACCTTTTTTGTTCGCGATACCACTTGGGAATTACCGGATTTAAATCGCTTGGAATTAATCAGCTTATTCGGCTTAGGTATCTTAAGCATCATACTCGGAATTTTCCCCGGAATCGTTTTCGAGCTAAGTGAAATTTTCGTAACTAACAGCTTGAAAATTATTTTTCAGTAATGAATTCGAACATCTTTCCTTTGTTGGCCACATTAGATCTAGAAGAAGTAAATGCGCTTACCCCTACTTTAAACCGGTTGACGGAAGATCAACAATCCCAATTCATGTCGATCTATCTCAGTAAACGGCGGGATCCGGTGCTCATACTCATTTGTATATTGGTTGGATTTGTGGGATTTGCAGGCTTACATCGATTCATTACGGATCGCATTGGCTTGGGATTACTCTACTTTTTTACGGGAGGATTTTTGTTGATCGGCACGATTATTGACCTATTTCGGTATAAAAAAATTACACGAACATATAATGAAAAGATCGCCTTTCAAACGGCCAGCATCCTTTCAAATTTCAATTAAAACCTATTAAATAGATACTATGAAAAACAATTTGAGTCGGAGAGAAATCCTTAAAAATTCAGCTGGATTAGCGGGATTGGGATTATTCGGTTCATCCATGGAGGAGCGCTTCAAAAAAGCGGACCTCGCAGTGGGTGCAGATCTAAAAGGTAAAGTACAGCACTCAGCTTGCCGCTGGTGCTACGACAAAATTCCATTTGAGGAATTAATCGTTAATGCCAAACGCATTGGCTTATCTTCCATTGAACTTACGGGTCCAGAAGAGTGGGATATTTTGAAAAAATATGACATGACTGCGGCCATCGGTTGGGGCAAATACCCGGCTGGAATGAACATCCCCAACTTCTTTAATCGTGTCAAAAATCACGATGGGCTGGTTGGCTTTTATGAAGACATCATCCCTAAAGCAGACATCATCCCTAAAGCTGCTAAAGCAGGTGTGAAAAACATCATCGCATTCTCGGGTAACCGCGATGGCTTGAGTGATGAAGATGGTTTAATCAATTGCAAAAAAGGGTTACAGCGAGTTATGAAGACCGCTGAACGTTACGATGTGACGATTTCCATGGAGCTACTAAACTCCAAGGTAAACCACAAAGATTACCAGGCTGACACCACTGAATGGGGCGCAGCACTTTGTGAGATGGTTGGTTCCGATAAATTCAAATTGCTTTACGATATCTACCACATGCAAATCATGGAAGGGGACGTAATTGCAACCATTAAAAAATACCATCAGTATATCTCACACTACCATACAGGTGGTGTTCCTGGACGTAATGAAATCGATGACACGCAAGAATTGAACTACGC
>JBEDFG010000216.1:0-2977 GCA_041175285.1 Bacteroidota bacterium
TATAACCCAACGGGCAAGATGCCATTTACGACACCAATCAATCAAGCAGCCGTGGAGGCAAATAAATCAGATGTTCCAGGTCATATGGAAGGCGCGGGCTACGGGCTCTTCGCATTTGGACAAGGACTTTCGTATGAATGAAAAGGGGCTTCGGCCCCTTTTTTATTGGACGAAATAATCAATCGCACTGACGCCAATGGTGATGTCGGCGCCAACTTTAATATGTGCTAAATGCTCTTTCGATTGGCCATAAATGGGCAGGTCAGATGCACGATCGAATGTAAAAATATACACGTGCTGTTTCTTCGAGGGGTCTTTCGGGTCAACCACCTTTCCCCATTCGTATCCTTTCACAACAGCTAACTTTGTCAAAGACTGAAATGAATTATCTACTTCTTGGATTTGGGCATCCGTAACATTAGCTGCGAAGGTAATGGTAACCGAATGTTTAAAAGGTTTAGCTGTTTGGCCTAAAGATGTAAGGCTCATCAAAATCAAGCTCGCGAATAAAATGGCTTTCATGATCAATTTAAAATTTTGTTACAGGTTATATTTTAGGCCAACAGTCGCAATCACTCCGCCATTGGTTAATGTATAATTACCAAAGGCCTTGGCCTGAAAATGCTTGTTGATGTCATAGGAGATAGTCTCGGCAATTCCAGTTAAATCCCCAACGGTCAAGTAATAACCTTGGGTGAGCAAATTCCATTTATTGTGATGGTAGTTTGTGTTTCCTGATACCAATGTCACTTTAAAATCCGTGTTGCGAGCGTTCCCGTTCAGGATAAACGAGCCCACATTCCATTTCTCATTTACGGGATAAGACAAAGTCAACTCCCGACCAAAGAAACTAGTTACCTCGTAATCTTCCGTCATTTGAAAAGCGGGAATATGAATTCCGGCAGTTGCTTTAAACTTCTTATCAATGAAACGATAACGTGTGAACAAGGCCACTGTGGTAGGTGTCATACTTTTCATGCGCATCATGTACATCAAAGACCCCGTCAATCGTTTTTTCGGATTCGTACTTGCATTGACGATGATATTCGGCTCTTTCGAAGTAAAAGCAGGAATAAAAGAAAAGCCACCGGTACTCATTTCGATACTTCCTGTTTGAGCGTTCAACGAAAATGCAGTAAGGATAAGGCAGAGTGCCAACAATTGTTTCATTTTGATACATTAGGGAATTTGAAGGCACAAAAGTAAGCCTTTTCTATTCTGAAAACAACCTTAGGCTTTTTCAGTTAAACTATTATGGCCAAAGCTCCTATCCATATTGTCTGGTTTAAACGCGATCTCCGCTTTACGGATCATGAGCCTTTGTACCGGGCTTTGGCTTCCGATATACCAGTATTATTGGTCTATTTTTTCGAGCCATCCCTGATTGCATTTCCTGACAGCGATGTCCGGCATTGGCGTTTTGTGCATGAATCTTTAGTGGAAATGCAGGGTAGGCTGGAGGACCGAAATGGTCAGCTGTATTTGTTTCATTCCGAGGTACTCCCCGTTTTTCAGGCATTATCTGAGCAATATGCAATTCGTCAAATTTTCTCTCATGAAGAAATTGGCAACGAATTAAGTTATCGGCGTGACAAGGAAGTGACTGCTTTTTGTTCCCGCGAAAAAATTATTTGGAATGAAACGCCTACGGGTGGTGTTATCCGCCGATTGAAATCACGTAAAACTTGGCAACAACGCTGGGAGGAAACGATGAAGCACGAGCCCTATTTTGTTAGAGAGGATAATTGGAATTTGCTGCGATTGCCAACCGAATTTTATGACTCCTGGAAAGGTCCCGAACTACCTCTTGAATTCAAAACGCGTAATCCTGTTTTCCAAGAGGGGGGCGAATATTGGGGCTGGAAATACATGAAAAGTTTCATCGAAACGCGGCATAAAGATTATAGCTTTTCCATCAGCAAACCAGAGGCCAGTCGGCGCGCATGCAGCCGCATCTCGCCTTATTTAGCTTATGGAAATATCAGCATGCGGATGGCCTATACGTTTACGATGCAGCATTACAAAACGGCGGCCAATAAACGAGCACTCTCCAATTTTACGTCCCGCCTACACTGGCAAGGACATTTCATGCAAAAGTTTGAGGATGAATCTAGGATGGAATTTGAACCGGTCAATAAGGCGTATCAAGCCTTGAAAAAAGACCGCGATGAGCATTTAATTCATGCTTGGCAAAATGGCCAAACCGGCGTTCCACTCATTGATGCCTGCATACGTTGTGTTGTGTCAACCGGGTATTTAAATTTTAGAATGCGGGCGATGGTGGTGTCATTTTTTGTCTTTAATCTATGGCAGGATTGGCGAGATTTAGCGCATTTTCTAGCCCGCCAATTTCTCGATTACGAACCCGGCATTCACTACCCACAAATCCAGATGCAAGCCGGTGTGACTGGAATCAATACGATTCGAATTTATAATCCAATTAAGAATTCTTATGCTCATGATCCGGATGGGATTTTCATTAAAAAATGGGTGCCTGAATTAGCCACAGTACCGTCCACCTTGATTCATGAACCTTGGAAATTAAGTGACATGGAACAGACTTTGTACGGGGTTAAAATAGGGGTGGATTATCCTGCCCCAGTGGTTGATTTAAGTGCGACTAGAAAGACAGCATCGGATCAAGTTTGGGCGATGCGGAAAACGAAAAAGGCCCGGCAAGAGGGGGCGCGAATCCTTGAAAAACACGTGAACAAATGAGCGCATTCCTAATCTTTCCGCACCAATTATTTGAGGAAACCCTGGCGCAAGAAGCTGGAAGCTGACGTGTTCTACCTCGTTGAATCTGAATTATTCTTTAAACAGTACGCCTTTCATAAGCAGAAATTGATTTTCCACCGAGCAAGCATGCGCGCGTTTGCGGATCGATTGCGTGCCGCAGGAAAGACCGTGGAATACATTGATGCGCAAGATCCGCGTGCCTCAGAAGTTGGCTTAGGGGCATCTATAAAAGGTGAAA
>JBEDFG010000217.1:0-2772 GCA_041175285.1 Bacteroidota bacterium
GCGGTCACCGATTCGTAATGGCACACAAAGCAATACTTTGGGAACTACCCCATAAAGGTAAATCTTCTTCTCGCGGGCTAATTGATGGATATCATCATCATGCAAAATCAATGGCTTATTTGCCATAATCGCATATTCGGTGAGTCCATTACCTAATTTACGTTTGGTGAAATGTACCCTAGAATCGAAGTACTCATCGATGTAATACGGGAAATACAAATAGCTTTTCCCCGGATCATATTGTGCGATAAAGAAGTTTTTGACGTCAATAACTTCACCCAACTGCTTATGGATATTGACATAAAAGTCATCCAAATTAGTTGAACTAATCGCCACCTGAGCGATGGACGAAAAGAGCTTATTGGCACGCTCTGCACGTACTTTCGCGGTTGAATTATGTAAAATACAACGGTAGGCGGTGGGAGTTCCTCGCTCAAACCGACAAGTCGCAGAACCGGAAACGTATAGGCGCCGACCATCCTTTCGCTTTAATACTGCGGTAAATTCGGGTAGTTCTTCGCCTCGGGCCAACAAGTCAAATTGGGCTTGCGTGTTGTGTGCAAATTCGGGATGCAACACATCTTGAATTTTCAAATCGCGTGCTTCCTCCTCCGTGTAACCCATGGTCTCTAGCCAGGCTTTATTGACAAATAAAAACCGACCGGTAACGCCCGTAATTTGAATCAGGTCGGTGGTATTATTAATTAAGTCTTGTAATTGGGCATTGGATCGCGTTAAGGCTTCTGTTACCTTTTTACGTTCGGTAATATCTTCCCCAATTATGCTCAAATAAGTTTGATTATTTGATTCTTGAACGATCGTGGACGCAACTTCTACCCATTTCGTGGCACCCGTTTTCGTAATGTAGTTACGTTCGCGGTCTTCGAATAAACCACCGGAAGCGATTGCTTTTTGGAATGAAGCCCGTCGGTCTTCCGTCTCTCCTTTAGGCAATAATGTGGCAAAAAAGTCTTTTCCGTTTAGTTCGTTGGCCTTGTAATTCAATAATCCATGCGTGAACGCATTGGCATATACGATAGTACCATCGAGGGCCATGATGATCCCAAATAACTTGAGGCCGGCCAGGGTATTAATGAGGTTTTCTTTGGTGGTAGCTTCCGAGGCAATTCCATCGTTAATTTCCAATACATCCAGTTGCTTTTTCAGCTCTTGGATTTCGTGAATTAGATCTTCCTTTGTTTTGTTTGCCCAAACTGCCATGGCATTAATCCCTTTTTTTGCTTAAATGTACAAAAAAGGGCGTAATTTCGCGTACCCTTAAGCCCCAAGAACACGTGCAAGTAAGAGCAAAAAAGAATTTAGGCCAACACTTTTTAAATGATTTGGACGCCGCGCAGCGGATTGTGGATGGTTTACAACCACAAGGTGAATACCAAAAAGTCTTGGAAATCGGCCCAGGGATGGGTGTCCTCACCCAGTTTCTTGTTAAAAAAGAAGCGTACGAAACGTCTTTAATTGAAATCGACAAAGAATCGGTCGATTACCTACGTCAGCATTATTTGGAATTTACGGGACCTCGATTAATCGATGGTGATTTTTTACGTTACCCGCTAGAGAATATCTTTGGTGAGGAAAAATTCGCAATTGTAGGAAACTTCCCTTATTTCATTTCCACGCAGATTTTTTTCAGGGTATTGGAATACAAAGATCAGTGCATCGAAGTCGTGGGCATGTTACAAAAAGAAGTGGCCATGCGCCTCGCCGCCAAACCTGGAAACAAAGATTATGGCATTTTGAGCGTACTTTTACAAGCCTACTACGACGTGGAATACCTATTCAGTTTAGGCCCTGAGGTGTTTACTCCTCCTCCCAAAGTGAATTCAGGTGTCATTCGCATGCGTCGAAATTGGGATAAAAAATTAGATTGCGATCCCGCCAAATTTAAGATCGTGGTGAAGATGGCTTTTAACCAACGGCGAAAAACGCTTCGGAATGCCTTACGAGCGATGCAATTACCGGATCATGTATTATTGACCAAACGTGCGGAGCAATTAGGCGTCGCTGAATTTGTGGAATTGACCCAATTATGGGAAGCACAAGGTTACCCTGGCGCATAATTTAACGGTTTATTGACATACATTTTCCGTCAAAATTTCCGTACTTGCGCCTTCAATCTTTTCAAAATCGAATCTCATGGAAGAAATCAACGTACAGCACCTTCCGTTCGAACTCACCAAAGAGTTTTTAGAAGATATTCGCCAGCTGATTACAGCCCAAGCGAATGAAGAGATTATTGCCAAAATTGAAGATCTATTCCCTGCCGACATCACCAGCATTTTATATGAACTGAACGGCGATGAATCAAAATATTTAGTCCAATTACTGGACACTAAAATTGCCGCAGCCATCATCTCCGCCTTGGATACCGATGACCGCAAGAAATTCCTTAAGAATTTCACCTCCAAAGAAATTTCGCAATACATCAACATCGTCGATTCCGATGATGCCGTAGATATTCTGAACGAACAACCTGTTCGAATTCGTGAAGAGGTGATCGCGCTTTTGAAGGACCGTGAGCAAGCTCGTTTCATCATTGACTTAATGCATTACGATGAAGATTGCGCAGGTGGTTTGATGCAAAAGGAGTTAATCAAAATCAATGTCACACAAACGGTAACGGAATGTGTGGAGGAGATTCGCCGACAAGCCGAGGATGTAGAGAAGGTTTATTCTGTTTATGTAGTTGACGATGACGGATTACTTTTAGGGACGGTTTCGTTGAAAAAAATCATTCTAGCGAAACGCGGATCT
>JBEDFG010000218.1:0-2768 GCA_041175285.1 Bacteroidota bacterium
CACATAAATACTTTTAAAGGCGTATAATAAACCGTGGGCATTCCCAATTCCTAAGGTATCAGTACCCTTCCCAAATTTCAACTTCTCAATGACAGGTTTAGTATTCGTTCCCAGTGGAGGTACTGTCACTCGAAAAAGGCCTCCATATTGATCCGAACATATCATTCTTCCGCGATCATCAAAAGTCATCGAAACCCAAGAGCCAATATGCTCATCGGAAGGACTAATTAAATGTTCCAATTTAAAGCCGGGCTGAACTCGAATTTTATCCAATTTGGGATTCGACCCATCCCTGTGCATCGGTTCGATACGAAATAGTAATTGATAGCTGGTGCTGGCGAGTAAGAGGAAAAGAATTACTGCCCCGAAATAGGTCCGCGTTCGTTTCATAGGTTCAGGTTAGTCGGACTTTGAATTTGGCCGATTCATAAAAATAAATGTACAAAAACTAGCCTTATTATTCACTTACCCCAGCATAGAAATCAGGATACTTCCCCATAAAGACCTGACAGACATGTCGTTGCATCCTAAAATTCTATATATTTACCGAAACCTATTGAACGAAAAATGAAAAACTTGCGCTTTGGAATCATACTCTTATTGATTCCCTTTCTTGGATTTTCTCAATCCAAAATCAAACCAGAAAATGCTTTAAAAAGTTACTTGGCCAATGGCGACATGAACTACACCTGGGAGCTAAAAGATTCGGCCAACATCGGTAGCGCGAAAGCCTATCAAGTCTTATTGACCTCACAAAAATGGCGGGGGATTATGTGGAGACACCAGCTGACGATCATGGTTCCGGCCAATATCCAATATGATGGCGCCTTGCTTTTCATCACGGGAGGAAGCAACAAAGATGAACAGCCCAATTGGAGTAAAGAAGACAAATTGTGGCCTATATTAAATGCCATCGCTTCGAAGAACAAAGCCGTGGTTGCCTTGATTAAACAGGTTCCCAATCAACCCTTGTATGATGGAAAAACAGAAGACGAATTAATCACGCATACCTTGAATGAATTCCGAAAAGACAAAGATTACAGTTGGCCCCTATTATTCCCCATGGTGAAATCTGCCGTTCGAGGCATGGATGCCGTACAGGAATTTGTCGCACAAAAAACAAAACATCCGATTACCAATTTTGTCATTGCTGGTGCCTCAAAACGCGGTTGGACTACTTGGTTATCTAGTGCGATTGATGACAAGCGTGTGAAGGCGATTGGCCCGATGGTGATTGATATGTTGAACATGCCAAAAACCTTAAGTTATCAATTTGAGACTTACGGCGAATACAGTGATCAAATTGAGGACTATGTCAAGATAGGTATTCCGCAAAGCACGTCTAGTCCGGATGGAAAAGCGATAACGGCGATGATTGACCCTTATTCGTACAAGGAAAAACTAACTGTTCCCAAGATGATATTCGTTGGCACAAACGACCCTTATTGGACAGCCGATGCGATTAAACATTATTTTGATCAAATTCCTGGTAAAAACTTAATCCATTATGTACCAAATGCTGGGCATGATTTGGCAGGAGGAAAACAGGCGTTGGAAGGCTTAAGTGCGTTCTTTGGTTTGACGTTACAAAATAAGGAATATCCTGTGAGCACCTGGGCCGTGAATAAAACCACGGAGGGATTTGAGCTATCTGTTCAGGCCAATCCGAATGATTTGGTGGAGGCGGCTATTTGGGCAACGACTTCGGCAGATCGGGATTTTAGAAATAATTTATGGCTGACGCGTCGGGTAAAATATGAGGGGTCTACGGTCAAGTATACGATTCCTTATGTGAAAAAAGGATATCAAGCATTTTACATGGATTTGAAATATAAGGATCCCAACGGAGGTACCTATACCGTGAGTACGCGGTTGTTCACAACGGATACGGAAAAGGTTTTATAGGGTTTTGGGGGCAAGAAATTTGCCCCCAAAACGCATTAATAAAATACGGTATATAGCGCAGCTACAATTCCCATCACTAAGATGGAGATGATCGCAAATTGCTTCGATACAAGGAAGTCGGCGCGCTCCACATCTAAACCTTTTGGATTATTAATTGAGCTACGGTCTGCCAAAGAGATCAAGACCATCAGAGCCACTAAGATCAAATAAACCCACATCGTCACATTCAAGAAAGGAATCGGATTTCCACCGATAAACGTATGTAGATTCTTGAATAATACGACTAAAGGAATGGAGGCAACGGCTGCCACGATGGCGGCAGATGAGGTAGTCCGCTTCCAAAATAGCCCCAAAGAGAACAAGGCGAAGGCCCCTGGCGTCAAGTAATTCGAATACTCTTGAATGAACTGATACGCTTGTTCGAGCTGACGTAATTGCGGCGCGATTACTAAGGCAATACCAAACGAAACCCAGATTGCCATGCGACCAACCCAAACAGTTTGAGCTTCGGTGGCATTTGGATTGAGTGATTTCTTATAAATGTCTAAGCTAAAGATGGTGGAGATACTGTTGCTTTTCCCTGCTAAGGAGGCAACGATCGCCGCAGTTAACGCCGCAAAAGATAATCCTTTCAATCCGGCAGGAAGAAGGTTCATCAGCGTTGGATAGGAATGATCAGGCTTAACGATTCCTGCGATGGTCATTTCGTTTTGGAAGGCTCCGTTTTGGTATAAGACATACATCGCGATACCTGGAATCACACAAATTAAGGGCATCAATAATTTCAAAAAGGCGGCAAACAAAATCCCGGAACGAGCCGTGGGCAAGTCGGCACCCAGCGTCCTTTGAACGATGTATTGATT
>JBEDFG010000219.1:0-2750 GCA_041175285.1 Bacteroidota bacterium
GTAATCGTTAATGCAGGACAAAGATGTTGAATGAAGTTTCTACGTTTCATGGTCGCAAGAAACAACATATTTAGGAAATTATAGATGGCAGACGAAAAAATACCTAAGGTCAGCACACCTGACTTAGTGGATTTATTTACCAAGGAAAACATTCGCTTGGAGACCGTGGGGATACGAAAAGATCGTACATATGGCTCCACGAAAGGCCTGGCACCATACGTTGGCGACTTTGGTAAAGCGCAAAAAATGCACTTGCTGAATCGTGCGCTCGTTGGATTTAGTTATAAAAGTTATCAAGAAATCAAGGGGTTCACCTTGAAGCAAAGCATCGATTTACTATTGACTCCCGAGAAGCCATTTGCGCTTCCGGTCAACGATTATTATTTAGACATTATCGATAATGCGGAGGCCGTGAAGGCCGATGTTCCCAAAGGTAGTACTTGGGTGACTGCACCTGAATATGTGAAGGATGATGGTGTGTTAAATGGTAATCGTACACAATCATTAAAAGCGTGGCTTTCGAAGCAGTTTGTCAATCAAAAGACTTCGATCCATTGGCAAATGTTCTTATTTTACCACAATTTATTAGTTGCTTCACTTCAAAATGGGGGTCCTGTAAAGAATGCTTTTCAGTATGTTGAAACGCTATTTAAATCTTCTTTAGGGAATTTTAAGGATTTGATTTACAACATTACATTAGATCCGTCAATGCTGGTCTATTTAAATGGGAATCAAAATAATAAAAATGCACCGGACGAAAATTATGCGCGTGAGTTACAAGAGTTATTTACGGTTGGGAAAGGTCCAAATTCCAAGTTTACTGAAAGTGATGTCAGTGAAATGGCACGTTTACTAACCGGTTGGAATTTTGACTGGGATAAGACGATGAAAACAGAGGGTCGGACCGTGGTTACTAATGGGTATTGGAATCACGATACAGGTGACAAACAGTTTTCGGAGTTTTATGGTAACCGAAAGATTTTAGGTGCGAGTAATGCGGATCGGGCGGAAGGAGAATTGCGTGAGGCCATAGACATGATTTTTACGACAGATGAAGTTGCCAAATATATTTGTCGGCGTATCTACACTTTCTTCGTCAATCCGATGATTGATAACCCAATCGAAGAATTGGTCATTACACCGTTAGCTAAAGTTTTCAAAGACAATAAGTTTGAGATTTTACCGGTATTACGCACGTTGCTTTCCAGCGAACATTTCTTTGATTCGATTCATTATAATGCGATTATTAAGTCGCCTGCCGACTTTGTTATCGGGTTGGCTAAGGAATTCGATATGCCTCTATTGGATAACAAATTCGTCCCCGTTGTGCCTGGGGAGGATGCGATTTATTATGAGTATAAACGCTACAATGGGATCCATAATCAAATGAATAATTTGGGGATGAACATTGGCGATCCACCCAATGTAGCGGGTTGGCCAGCTTATTACCAAACACCTGCCTTTGATATGTTTTGGATTAATTCCGAAACGATTGTTAAGCGCGCTCAGCATACCGATTCATTGTTCAATTGGGGTAACTGGGTCTATTATAACAATGCTACGAAAACGGGAATGCTTATTCGAGTAGATTTAGCTGAGTATGTGCGTCAATTTGAATCTCCGGAGAAATTAGATGTTCTTGTGGATCAATTAATTGAGCGTTTGATAGGTGTGCAAATTTCTCCTTCAACCCGAGCTATGATTATTGACAAGGTGATGCAAGGCAATTCGAATACCAATTATTGGACGGGAGCTTGGTATAATTTTGTGGGTAATCCCAATGCGGATAATCGGCAAACCATACAGAATCGTTTGTCGCAAGCGATGAGTTTAATATTCCAATTGGGTGAAACGCATTTACATTAACCAGCCATGAATAGACGGAACTTCTTACATAATATGGCTCATCTGGCAGCAATGCCAGCGTTCATTCCAGGAATGGATTTGTTTGCTCAAAATGAGTTAATGAGCAATACGGTTGCAGAGGGAAAAATATTAGTGATCCTTCGTTTTGATGGTGGGAATGATGGCTTAAATATGGTTGTTCCACTGGATCAATATGCCAATTTACAGCAAGTGCGGCCTACCGTTATTTTGCCTGAAAACAAAATTCTGCCCATTAAAGGCACGTCTACGGGTTTGCATCCAGCGATGGCCGGGTTGAATAATTTAATGGATGAAAAACGTTTGGCTATTATCCAGTCGGTGGGTTATGCTAAACCTAATTATTCGCATTTCCGCTCTTCGGATATTTGGATGTCGGGTTCAGATGCCGACTTGAATGTGCCGTCTGGTTGGATGGCGCGCTATTTGGAATCGCAGCACCCTAGCTATCCAAAGGGTTATCCCAATGCGAATTTTCCACATCCATTATCCATAGAGATTAGTTGGCAATCTACCCTGCTTTTCCAAGGTCAAAATTCCTTTACAAGTCTTATTTACAACAATCCAGATAACTTTTATCGGTTGATGAATCCATTTGTCAACACCTATCCGGAGACGTTGCAGGGTTCACGATTGGCATATTTGCAGCTGATTGGTCGGCAATCCCAAGAGTATGGATCCGTGGTGCAATCTGCCTATCGGGCGGGTACGACACCGTTTGCATTTGAGGATAATGAGTTAGGTAATCAATTTAAGATTATTCAAAAATTGATTTCGGGAGGATTGAATACCCGGGTTTACATGGTACGATTGGGTGGCTTTGACACCCATAATCAGCAAGTGGATTCGGCGGATCGAACGAAAGG
>JBEDFG010000220.1:0-2717 GCA_041175285.1 Bacteroidota bacterium
CGTGTAAAGAATAAATATTTGTCCTCATTTTTGAATATAGAAACCACATATCTTTCAAAATTATTAGCAAACAAAAAAACCTCAAATTAAAAATCTAAGGTTTTGCTTACTCCGTGTTCTATATAATTCCTTTAAGAAATTATCGACAAATTTAATTATAATTCAATTAGGAAAACTTGCAATTTTACAAGTTTTCGTAATTATTTCATCCCCAATAATAGCATGAGTTTAGTATCTTTATGCACTGTTTAATTGGCGCTGTAGTTCAACGGATAGAATAGGCGTTTCCTAAACGCTAGATGCGGGTTCGATTCCCGCCGGGGCCACACGAAAATAGACGTTGGATATTGGACTTTAGACTTTAGACTTTGGACTTTGGACCGCTTGATGCGGACTGGAAAAATCAACCTAATCATTGTAGAGACGCGATACTTCGCGTCTTAATCCCCAGACTGAAGTCTGGGGTTATTAAAATTTAACCCCAGGTTTTAACCTGGGGCATAGTCGCAGAACATCAAATCCCCTACCGGGAACAAAAACCCTTTCATTTCGGTTAAACCACTGAAAACATCTTGATTTGAATTACAAACACCACATATACTTTCATCCCACAGACTTACCGCCATCTTGGGACGATATTGCCCAATCGAGTATTTTCTTACAAAATGAATACCTTATGGCATTAGCATCATCTGAACCTGCAAATGTCAAAAATCTATTTGTTGGTATTTTTCAAGATGAGCTCATGGTTGCTGTCGCGTTGATCCAACAAATCGACTTGAACCAATTGCAGACCTTTGGCACACGTGATCATGGTTTAAAAATCAAACTAAGGGATTTCTTATTCAAAAACTTTGCCGGCAAATTAACGATTGTTGGTAATAACATGTTGACCGGCCAACACGCCATCGCGTGCTCAAAAGGCATCAATCCGAGCAAGATTTTGGCATATCTAAAAAGACAGGTTTTACCCGAATTCCCAGGCCAACACATTCACATCCTGAAAGACTTTCCTGAGGAAGAGCTTATCCATTTCCAACAACCCATTTTTGATAAAAGCCTAAAATTCACCTCTCAACCCAGCATGTGTTTTAGTACAGAAACTACATGGACGAAGGAACAGGATTACGTTGATGCCCTTTCTAAAAAATACCGCGACCAATACAAAAGGGCAAGAAAAAAGGCGGAAGGAATTGAAAAACGCCAATTAAGTCTGAGCGAAATTATCGATCATGAAGACCGTATTTACGAGTTATATTACCACGTGGCAGAGAACGCACCGCTCAACACCTTCTTTTTGGCAAAAAGTCATTTCAGCGCCTTGAAAGAAAACATGGGTGATGCCTTTCGATTTTTCGCCTATTTTGAAGCAGGGAAACTCATTGGATTTAACACGCTTTTCCAACATGAAGATATATTAGAGACTTATTTCTTAGGCTATGACCCAAGCATCCAAAAAGAAAAAATGCTCTACCTAAACATGCTATACGACATGGTGGGTTGCGCCATTGTCAATCAATTCAAGCACATTAATTTTGGTAGGACAGCGATGGAAATCAAAAGTTCCATAGGTGCTGTTCCCGTCAACATGTATGGCTTCATGGAGCATCAATATCCATGGATAAATTGCTATTTATCGAGCATTTTTCAATTATTAGAGCCCGAGGTTTCTTGGATTCAACGGCATCCCTTCAAATCTTGACATTACCTTAATCTATAAATGCGCGTGATTTCTTACCTTTCGTGAAATATCACATTTCATGAAGCAACTCTTTTTTCTTTTCCTTTGCCTACTAGCCCTTCAGCCTTTAAAAGCTCAGCAAATCCTTGAAGTTCCAGGACTCAATGAATTCACCAAAATAGATACAGGAAGCTATTCCGTCCTTCCAAGCGGGCGCTACGCTCGCCCTGCGGGAAATACGATACGCATAACAGATGACCCATTTGGTTTATCAATCAGTCCCAACAAAAAATGGGCAATAACGATACATAACGCAGCCTTCACGCGAATTGATTTACTCAATCAATCTGCGAAGCGATTTCCTGAGTTTGGTACTCCCGACAAAAATTCGCCTTATGGAAAAAGCTCCTTTCTAGGTATCGTTTTCGATTCCAATAGCCAAAGCTTTTACCTCAGTGGTGGAGATGCTGGCAATGTTCATCAAGTAGATATAGAAACAGGGCGCGTATTAAGAACGATTTCAATCGATGGTATAATTGGTGATAAAAACTTCCAAGATAGTTTTGCATCCGACATGGCTATCGTACCCGAAACCCATGAACTATTCGTGCTTGATCAAGCTAATTTCCGCATGGTGCGAATCGACCTTAACACGGGGAATTTGAAATCTAGTACACCAACTGGTCGGATACCTTTTGGCATAACGCTGAGCCCAGACCATCGATTCGCGTTCATTGCGAATGTGGGCATGTATGCTTACCCACTTGTTAAAGGAACGACACCCGAAAATTTACAATCTCAGTACATTCCACATCACCCATACGGGAACGATACGAAGGAATCTAGAGAAGGAACGCGCGTGGCTGGCAAGGAAATTCCCGGTTTGGGCGATCCGCGTGCCGATGAGGCAATGAGTGTATACCAAATTGATTTACGGACAAATCAGACTGTACAGATTTATAAACCAGGTTTTCAAATTGGCGAAATGGTTGAAGAGATGGAAGTAGTAGGTGGTTCAAGTCCTAATTCCATAGCA
>JBEDFG010000221.1:0-2712 GCA_041175285.1 Bacteroidota bacterium
TTGGAACGGCGCATTGAAGGCGCTAGGGGCGCCTAAACTCATCGCCCCAAACGTATCCCCATGGTAGGCATCTTCCAAGGCAATGATTTTGCGCTTTTGGGTTTGACCTTGATTGTGAAAATATTGAAGTGCCATTTTAATGGCTACCTCTACGGCCGTACTTCCGTTGTCTGAGAAAAATACTTTTTGGAAATTATTGGGCAAATGACCCAATAGCCTTTCAGATAATTGTATGGCTGGTTCATGCGTAAAACCAGCAAAAATAACCTGCTCCAGTTTCAGCGCTTGTTCATAAATTTTTTGGGCCAAATAAGGATGACCATGTCCATGTATATTCACCCACCAAGACGAAATCGCGTCTATGTATTTCTTGCCATCTGCATCCACTAAGTAAACACCCTCCCCATGCGTAATCGGTATCGAAATGGGCTCGATTTGATGCTGAGTAAACGGATGCCAAATAACAGCGGCATCACGTTGCGCTAAATTAGCAAGAGAATGATTCGGCATATTGATTAATAATACTTGAGTTAATTTCTGATTCTTCGTTGACGCGTAACATAACTGGAAGTCCAGTATGCTTTATTATAAACGCCTCACCCGAAGTATTTGTTGGCCCATTAAAGATAATTCCCGCCATTGAAATGTTTCGGGATTTTAATATTTCGTAGGTTAATAAGGTATGATTGATGCTTCCTAAGTAGTTTTTGCTGACCAAAATTACCGGTAAGCCCAGATGCTGAATCAAGTCTAAATTGGTCTGTTCATTATTCAATGGAACCATAATTCCCCCCGCTAATTCAATCACTAGATTATTAGTCGTCTCTGGTAAGTAAAATGCACCAATTTCAATGCTGACCCCATCAAGCTCAGCCGCTGTATGTGGTGAAAGTGGGTGATTCAAGGCGTAAGTTGACGGAAAAACCTGTGTCCCCGGAACCCATTGTTGGACCCAATAAGCATCCCCATCTGTTAAATTTCCTGCTTGTACCGGCTTCCAATAATCAGCCTGAAGCGCCTTAGTAATAATGGCTGAACATACAGTTTTGCCAATTTCCGTACCGATACCCGCGATGATAAATTGCTTAGGCATTTGATTCTAAGTTTTGGATGAGGGCCAACATATCCGCTTCTTTCGTTTGTGACGTTAGGGTAATTCGAATGCGTTCTTTCCCTTTTGCTACGGTTGGGTAAACGATCGGTTTTACGGCAAATCCTGCCTTTTGTGCTTTGGCTGCTTTAGCTCGAACCGCCTCATTTCCTGTGACAAAAAAGGTTTGGATGGCAGTTTTACTCGGCCCCCAATAATTGGATTCTATGTTTGATCTAAAATAATGAATGTTGTTTTGTAATCTTTGACGCTCATGGTCAGCCTGCTGGACGAACTGCATGACGGTCAATAAATGCTGAATATGTTCCGGCGTAGGAGCCGTGGAATAAATAAATGGTCGGGCAAAATTGATCAAGTATTGTTTTAAAATATCTGATCCCAAAACTACGGCTCCTGCATTTCCCCAAGCTTTCCCAAAAGTGACCACGCGTGCAAATATTTCAGGGTAGGCCGCACCTAATCCTGCTCCTTGTGGACCATATAATCCGCCTGCATGTGCCTCGTCCACAATTAATTCAAACGAATATTTTTCTCGAAGCGCAATCAATTTCGTTAGCGGTGCCATATCGCCATCCATCGAATAAATAGATTCGACGACGACCCATTTGGTGGTGGAAGCGGGATATTGCTCCAATAAATTCACCAAATCATCCAAATCATTATGCTTGAAAATTCTTCTTTCTGCAGCACTTAATCGTAAACCATCAATTAAACTAGCATGTAATAATTTGTCACAAAAGATCACATGTTCTTTTTGTGCCACGGCAGAAATCAAACCTAAGTTGGCCTCATACCCCGAGCTAAACAATAAAGCTGCGTCCGTATGATGCATCGTAGCGCATTGATTTTCAAAAAGTTCAACGCGTTCACTATGTCCTGAAATTAGGCGAGAACCTGTTGACCCATTAATCGCTTGTCCCACGGCTTGTTTTTGCTTCCAAGTTGAAAAATCTTTCGCCATCACTGCAGCGAGTTCTTGGTTGCGTGCGAGTCCTAAATAATCATTAGAACAAAAATCGATCAGATCATCTACACGTTTGGTTTCACGCAATAAGCCAGCGGCTTTACGTTCATTCAATTGCGTGATTAGGAGTTCGTTAGCTGATTTCATGACCTAGATTGGTCGTAAAAATACGAAATAATCGGGCTTTGGTGTAAAAACAAAAGAAAATGCTTGACAATCTAATACTTAGCACGTAGTATTGCAGAGCGTTTCGATACGAGAACGCTTCAAATTAGACAATCCCTCTTTTATTAGCTCTTTGCCAAACAAATTCGGTACAGAATTTTGCGATTCAATGAGGATTGATCAATCAAAAAAGAACATCATTTACCCCATTTATGGATAATAAAGAATCCTCAAATTCCGCCGAACGTCCTAAGCGTCAACGCATTCAAAAATCAAACGAAGATAACGCACCCCTTTTGCCAATGGGCGAAGCGGCTGCACCATCGATTGAAGAAGCTGCACCTGTTGCTGAAGCACCAAAACCAGCTAAAAATATTCGTCCGCGCAAAGGCAAATCTGAATCATACGAAGCTCCTATTGAAATAGAAGGGATTATCGAGCCCGAAGAAGTGGATACTTCTTTTGTAACTAG
>JBEDFG010000222.1:0-2704 GCA_041175285.1 Bacteroidota bacterium
CTTGACCGATGGACCTCGCGCGCAAGCCGACCGAAAACACGGTCGTTCCATGCCGACTTCCACTCCTTAATGGGCGAAAATAACGCCATGTTAAATAGCGTAAATTCCAAATTCGATTCTAAGGTTGGATGATACAAGGCTGATTTTATAGCCTCATTCCATTGTTCCCACCTAGGCAATGCCGGAGGGGGTGTCGGCTCAAAAACGGCCCTAATACGCTCTAAAGCAATTACATTAGCGATATTACGCTCCACAGACTCAATCAATAACACCTTTTTTTGCCCCGACTTAAAGTCTTCGTTACGTGCGGGAACATGTGCCCAGCGCCTAAAATCCAACCTATTTACCCGCGCATAATAATTGGGTAAGGTGTCCAAATAACTATATAAATAACTATCGCCAACGATGTATAAATCAATATCTTTTTCAGCTGGTAAGCCTACGGGAACATCCAGAAATTTCTCTTGCTTGGCTATTCGAAATTCGGGTAAATATGAAATACCATATAAATCCCCGAAAGCATATTTATCCGAATTCAAGATCCCAGAACCGGCATAGCGCGCTTTCGTCAACGCTCGCATGGCCTCCTCAGAACTACTGACCACGAGCGCCAGCAAGCAGATAATAAACACGAAAAAGGCTGCTATTTTTTTCATGTTAGAATTGGAAATAGATAAACTGTTTCAAACTAAAAACACCAAAGAAATATATGCATGCTATGAATAATGGCATGAGCCAACCAAAGTCTTTTGAACGAAGTTTGCCGCGAACATCATAGATCAACAATCCACAAATTAATGCCACACTAAAGCCTATTTCGGCAGGTTTTAAACCGAGCGTACCTAATCCCAGTGGCTCCGATAGCCCTCGGAAAAATAAACGGATATCTGAAAAATGAGGCAAGCGGAAAAACACCCACGCAAGCGACACCAAACTAAATGTCCACAGACGATACACCCAAACTCGAATGCCCGATTGCGCATCTGCAGCCAGCGAAGGAAACAACCGATTAATGCTCAAACCCACTAATTGAAATCCTCCATGCAAGGCACCCCAGATGACAAAGTTCCAACTAGCCCCATGCCAAATTCCAGATAACACAAACACAATCATGATGTTTAGATACCAGCGGGGAACAGAAACGCGATTACCACCCAGTGAAAAATACACGTAATCCTTGAACCAAGTTGACAATGAAATATGCCAGCGACGCCAGAATTCAGGGATCGACTTGGCACTATAGGGCGCATTAAAATTCGCCATTAAGTTGAATCCCATCACGCGTGCCGCACCGATGGCGATATCAGAATATCCCGAGAAATCGCAGTATATCTGAAACGAATAAAAGACTGCCGCAAGCAAAAGTGAGCTCCCAGATTGAGCTCCTAAATCTCCATAAACCGTGTCAACTAACAGCGCCAAACGATCCGCGATGACCACTTTCTTGAAAAGTCCCTGCGCCATTTGCAGCAACCCGAGCTTGACGCGATCGGTATCCCAACTGTGTTTTTCGTAAAATTGATGAATTAAATTTTGGGGACGTTCGATTGGCCCAGCCACCAGCTGCGGATAAAACATCACATATAAGCTGTAAATCCCAAAATTCCGTTCGGCTTTTTGATGCCCTCGATACACCTCGATCGTATAACTCATCGCCTGAAACGTATGAAACGAAAGTCCGATCGGTAATAAAATTTTCAAGGCAGGGAAATTGAATTCCATCCCAAATAAATGGCCAATACCCGTCAGGTTATCCGTCAAGAAACCATAATATTTAAAGATGGCCAGCACACCCACATTGGCTAACAAACTCAGTGCGAGAAACCATTTTTTTGTGGTGCCTTCAAAACGCTCCAAATAAATCCCGGCAAAATAATCCACCACAATCGTGAATCCCAAGATACCCAAATAGATGGGCATAAATGCCATGTAAAAATAGCAAGAGGCACCAAGTAAAAGGGCCCACCGAAATCGGTGAGCCACTAAAAAATAGGCACTGGTCACAATCCCAAAAAACACCAAAAATTGCAGGGAATTGAAAACCATGTTAGATTTAGTTGAAAATCGCCACTTGAACTTGTAAGGTAGAATCATCAAAAGTCAACTCAGACGAATCGCCCGATAAAGTTGGCACAATCTCCAACGTTACCGCCTGCACTTCCTGCTGAATGTAACTCGCAAAATCCGTGATGCTCGCATTCCATTCCGCCGAACTTGACTGCACTAAAATGCTAATTTTATCCACCACATCAAAACCCGAATCCTTCCGTAAATTCTGAATGCGATTTACAAACTCACGCGCCATTCCTTCGCTAACTAATTCCGGTGTCAACGTATTATCCAAGGCAATCGTCATCCCCGCTTCAGAAGCTGTCAAATAACCTGGCATATCCTCTGTTAAGATTTCAATATCAGCTAATGAAATTTCAAATCCACTCAGATTTGCTGCTCCCGCACTTTCAATAGCTGCCAAATCCGCAGCCGACATACCCGTGATCACATCAGCAACCGCCTTCATGTCTTTCCCAAATTTTGGCCCTAATGCTTTAAAATTAGGCTTCACCTTTTTGCTTAAAACACCCGAGGCATCATCTAAGTAATTAACCATTTTGACATTCACCTCCGACTTGATTAAATCTTCCACGCGGCGAATTTGCTCGCGCACAGATTCTTGCAATACCGGAACTAACACTTGGGCCAAAGG
>JBEDFG010000223.1:0-2691 GCA_041175285.1 Bacteroidota bacterium
CCAATGCCTGTTAGCAAAGAGAACCGAATTTCATTTCCTTTATTTTTCTTGTCTTGCGCCGTCAATTTAATGATGGCAGGAATTTCATCTGCGGAAAGCTTTACTCGTCCATACGTTTCAAACAAGTAGATCTCGATAGACTCAAGTTCTTCTCGGCTAATTAAATGGCGTGAAAAAGAAAGATAGGCTTCCATGATCATTCCTACGGCAATCGCCTCTCCATGTAATATCCGACGCTTTTTGAGATTTAATAGATAGGTTTCCACCGCATGTCCAAGCGTGTGACCAAAATTTAATATTTTTCGTAGACCTGCTTCTTTGGGATCTTCAGCCACTACGGCTTTTTTGATTTCAACTGAATGGCTAATCAGGTCGGCAAAATCGATATCATCAAATCCTTTGTGGCTAATCTCCTCCCATTTGTCTTCATCGCGAATCAGACAATGTTTGATAATTTCGGCGTAGCCTGATAGTTTTTGACGTTCAGGTAACGTTTTAATAAAGTTCGGGTCAATCAAAACTGTTTTAGGTAATTGGAAAACGCCGATGTGATTTTTGAAACTTTGGAAGTCGATACCTAATTTTCCACCAACACTCGCGTCTACTTGTGCTAAAAGTGTGGTAGGTATTTGAATAAAATCAATTCCACGCTTGTAGGTGGATGCGCAAAAACCACCCATATCGCCAATGACCCCACCACCTAAATTGATTAAAAGGCCATGTCGATCCATATTGGCTTTTGTCATGGAATCCCAAATTCGTTCGCAGGTTTGAAGTGTTTTATGGTCTTCACCTGATTTGATCAATATTTTAGTGAATTTGGCAGGGAGAAGTGGGCTTATTAACGGCAAGCAATGTTTGTTTGTAAACTCGTCCACCAAAATGGCTACATGTGAATAAGAGTTTTCTGCTAAATAGCGAGAAAGCGATGTAGATATGGGGCCGATTTGAACAGACATATGCGAAATATTTCGATTTAAATTCAAAAATACGAGTAATTATGCAAAATGGGTGATTTGTAACCTGAATTTTGGTTTTGTGGAATGCTTTTTCTTGCCTAATTTTGTTCCCGCTTGGGTAAGCCCATAACAAAGAACATATTATGAGAGAAATTCAATTTAGAGAAGCCTTACGTGAGGCAATGCAAGAGGAAATGAGACGTGATGACACGGTCTTTTTGATGGGAGAAGAAGTTGCTGAATATAATGGTGCTTACAAGGTTTCACAAGGGATGTTGGATGAGTTTGGTCCAGATCGCGTTATTGATACACCTATCGCTGAATTAGGTTTCGGTGGTATTGCTGTAGGTGCATCTGCCAATGGACTTCGTCCAATTGTTGAATTTATGACATTCAATTTCTCGTTAGTAGCAATTGACCAAGTAATTAACTCGGCTGCTAAATTAATGTCCATGTCAGGTGGTCAATATTCTTGTCCAATCGTTTTTCGTGGGCCAACAGGTAATGCAGGGCAATTGTCATCTCAGCACTCATCAAACTTTGAGAATTGGTTCGCTAATACGCCCGGTTTGAAAGTTGTTGTACCTTCAAATCCAGCTGATGCGAAAGGTTTAATGAAATCGGCTATTCGTGATAATGACCCTGTTATTTTCATGGAATCTGAAGTGATGTATGGCGATAAAGGCTTAGTTCCAGATGGCGAATACTTAATTCCAATCGGAAAAGCATCTGTTGTTAAAGAAGGCAAGGATGTAACGATTGTGACATTTGGTAAAATGCTTTCACGTGTCGTTATGCCAGCAGTAGAGGAATTAGAGAAACAAGGTTTCAGTGTTGAAGTAATTGATTTAAGAACGGTACGTCCAATTGACTACGCAACCGTTGTTGAATCTGTTAAGAAAACAAATCGTTGTGTTGTTGTGGAGGAAGCAAATCCATTAGCGGCAATTTCGTCTGAAATTACATATCATTTACAACGTTGGGCATTTGATTACTTAGATGCGCCAGTTGTTCGTGTAAACTCACGTGATTTGCCACTTCCTTATGCTCCTACATTGATCGATGAGATCTTACCAAGTGTGGAGCGTACGATTGCAGCGGTGAAAACGGTAACGTATCGGAAGTAGTCCACAAGTCGTCAGTCTCTAGTCGCTAGTTACTGAAATATAATTAAAATATAAAAAAGCCCTACCTGGAATTCCAAGTAGGGCTTTTTTATTGTCGGTCACGAGCGACTGCCAACTGACCACTTGCGACTATAACACATAAATGAAACGAGATCCATCTACATCGACACCTTCTAGTTTCGTTCTTCCTTTACGCGCTTCAAGTAACTCAGCTGCTTCTTTAGGATTTGTTACAACTTTGTCGTTGATTTTGGTAATGATCGAACCTTTTGATAAGCCATACATTTCTAGTCGGCCATCTGGCAATACATCCACTACTTTTACGCCCGAAGTAACATTGAATTTCTCTTTGTCGGCATTCGTAATTGGGCCAAATTTAGCACCTAAGAATTCTGATTTATAGGATTCTCCTGTTTCACCTTTGACGATTGAAGTGTTTCCATCTTTGTTCTTTAGTGTTACCGTGAATTCTTTTGATTGACCATCACGGTTTACAGTAACGCGTACCGTTTCACCTGGACGTTTGCTGCCTACGATTTCCATTAACTTGGCAGTTGATTTCGTTTCAATTCCATCTACTTTCGTGATGACGTCATTGATTTTTA
>JBEDFG010000224.1:0-2685 GCA_041175285.1 Bacteroidota bacterium
TCAATAAACTCTGGGCTAGTTGGCTTAATCCCCGAAGCAAAGAAATTCGCTAATTCACCTTTTTCATTAATGATGTATTTGCAAAAATTCCAGCTTGGTTCTTTTTCATTCCAGCCATTTTGAGATTTATCTGTCAACCATTGATAAAGCTCACATTTAGCAGATCCTTTAACAACAACTTTTTCCATCATTTGGAAAGATACGCCATAGTTTAGTTGGCAAAATGAAGCAATCTCTGAATTACTTCCTGGCTCTTGTCCACCAAATTCATTGGCTGGGAACCCAAGAATAACGACATCTTTATTTGCTTTGTGGAATTTCTCCCAATCGGCATATTGAGGTGTGTAGCCACATTTAGAAGCCGTATTTAAAACGATGATTTTCTTTCCTTTGAATTGACTAAAGTCAATTTCTTTACCATCGATACCTTTCATTTTGAAAGAGTAGAAGTTTTTACCAGCAACAACTTCTGTGTTTTCTGGTCTTGCTTTAGCCATGTTTTGTGTAAAAGGCAATGCTAGAGCGGTTAATAGTGATCCAATTTTCATAAGGCCTACGATCATAACGATAATGATTAAAATGGTGAAAATAAGTGTTTTACGTTTCATTTACATGCGTTCAGGAACGATTACTCCTAATAACAAGGCGGCTTGTTGAATTGTTTTGCCTGTCATTTCTACTAAAGATAAGCGAATCTTTTGTTTCGTTTCATCTTCCTCGTTAATGATGCTCAATTCATTGTAAAATTTGTTGAATTGCTTCGCCAAATCATATACATATTGTGCGATAACTGATGGCGCCATTTGTGTCGCCGCTTCTTCTATTTTCAATTTATATTGAGCCACCAAATAAACTAATTCTTGTTCGGCCGTGGCTAATGCAATGCTAGGGTCAGCTTTCCAAGAGGTGCTTATATTCATTTCTGAGGCTTTACGAATGATGGATTTAATACGTGCATGCGTGTATTGAATGAACGGTCCCGTATTCCCTTGGAAATCAATAGATTCTGCCGGATTAAATAACATTCGTTTTTTAGGGTCTACCTTTAGTAAGAAATATTTCAATGCTCCCATGCCCAATTGGTCAAATAAGGCATTGGATTCTGCTTCGGAAAAACCGTCTATTTTTCCTAATTCCATGGTGCGCTCTTTTGCTGTCTGAACCATTTCAGACATTAAATCATCGGCATCCACAACCGTTCCTTCGCGTGACTTCATTTTGCCACTAGGCAAATCTACCATTCCATAAGAAAGGTGGAAGTTGCCCGTAGAGAACGGTTTATTTAACTTTTTAAGTATATGGAAAAGGACTTCAAAATGATAATCTTGTTCGTTACCTACGACGTAAATGGACTGATTAGCGCCAAAATCCTCGTATTTTAGTTGGGCCGTCCCCATATCTTGTGTGATATACACCGACGTTCCATCTTTACGCAATACTAATTTTTCGTCCAGGCCTTCTGCTTCTAAATTTATCCAAACTGAACCATCTGGTTTTTGATAAAATACACCTTGACTTAATCCTTCTTCGACTAATTGTTTACCTAACAAATAGGTATTTGACTCGCGGTAAATTTTATCAAAATCAACGCCCATTTGTGCATAAGACTTTTCAAAACCAGCGAATACCCACGAATTCATGCGTTCCCAGAGTGCGAGTACCTCTGGATCTTGTTGCTCCCAGGCAAGTAACATGGCCTGCGCTTTCAAAAGGATAGGAGCCTCTGCTTTGGCTTGATCTTCGGTACGACCAGCTTGTTTTAACGCTTCAATTTCCTCTTTGTAGGCTTTATCAAAGGCTACGTAATATTTGCCCACTAAATGATCGCCTTTAATGCCGCTTGATTCGGGTGTTTCTGATTTTCCAAATAATTGGTAAGCAAGCATGGATTTGCAAATGTGGATTCCTCGGTCGTTAACCAAATTGGTTTTAATGACTTCGTATCCCGCAGCTTTCATGATTTGTGCAACCGAAAAACCTAGAAAATTATTACGTAAATGGCCTAGGTGAAGGGGCTTGTTGGTATTCGGAGATGAATATTCAATCAACACTTTCTCCTTTTTAGGGGCTAATTTAAATGCATTCGTGTCCGCTAAACTTTCTGCTAAAATTGATACCCAGGTTTGTTCTGTTAAAGTAAGATTCAAAAATCCTTGGACAACTTGAAAACTAAGAACTAGGTCATTATTTGCTTGAACAAATTCGCCTAATTTTTGGGCAATCATGGGCGGAGCCATGCCTGCTTGTTTGGTATATGGAAAAACGACGAAGGTAAATGTTCCTTCAAATTCTTTCTTTGTCTCTTGTAAGATGATTTCTTGGGCATCGATCGAAAATAATTCGCGAAGGCCCAGACGGATACTTGCACTTATGGAATTTTGAATTCGCAACATGTTTAAATCAAATTGAGTGTTGATTTTGAAACCGCAAAGGTAGCCAATTACGGGTAAACATTGCTACCTTTGTGCCCATTATGCAAAATCTGTACCAAGATGCGATTGCATCGTTAAAGGCTGGAGGGGTAATTTTATATCCAAGTGATACGATTTGGGGCATCGGATGCGATGTGCGTCAGGATGCGGCCATTGAGAAAATTTGGCAAATTAAACAGCGCCCAGCAGAGAAGGGTTTAATTGTGTTGATTTCTAAAATTGAGCAGTTGAGTGAATACGTGGAGGAGGTGCC
>JBEDFG010000225.1:0-2672 GCA_041175285.1 Bacteroidota bacterium
CGCAAATATTGCCCGAAACACACTTTCGCCTGGATGGTGACGATTTGCCGTGGTTGTATCTACCATGGTATCCGCATGATGTATCATGTGAAATTTCCACAAAACTTTAATCTTATGCTCGATAAGGTGGATTAAATAGGCGCCAACAAGGTCTAATAAAAGCATCCCTAGGAGCGCAAAAATCCACAAAGGCATGGGAAACCAATACAGTATACCAAATTGATTTTGCACCGCCCAATCACTCGCTTTCACTAAAGCAAAGGCAAAAGCAAAGTTGATGATGATGGTAGTTAACGTAAAAAACAGGTTAATTTTCGCATGCTTCCATTTAACATATTTGAATTGAAATAAGGGGATAATCCCTTCAATTACCCAAAAAAAGGCAATTCCGCCGGCTAAAATTAACGCTCGATGCGAACTTGGGATAGTATCAAAATATTGTATCAAAGATTCAAGCATAGGTATTTAGGGTATTTGTACTCAATGTTAAAAATAATTTAACGAAGATGGGTAAATTTGTCGCCAAATATCTTCGATTTTATGTTGGGTAAACTGTTATTATTCTGCTTTTGTTTAGGAAATTTTTGGGTTTATGGTCAAGAGATCATGCCAATATATTCGCCCAATCACCAGTTAAGGCTATCGGTTGTTCGGTCCGTAGCGGGAAGTTTAACGTACCAACTAGGTTATAAATCCAAGGAGGTAATCGGAGCGTCTTCGCTGGGCATTGTATTAAAAAAACCTGCAGTATCATTGCAAAGTTTTGAAGTACTTGGGGTAGATACGCTTTCGCATAATGAAATCTGGACGCCAGTTTGGGGAGAAGAGCGGGAAATTCGAAACCAATATGCGCAACTAATTGTGCATGGAAAATCGGAAGGAATTTTAGTTGATTTTATCTTTCGTATATTCAACGATGGCATTGGTTTTCGCTATCATTTCCCGGAACAATTCGGCTTTCAGCATTTTATCGTAAATGAGGAATTATCACAATTCCGCATGCTGGGAGATCATACGGCTTTTTGGATCCCTGGAGATTACGACACGAATGAATATACCTATCAAAAAACGCGCATCAGCGAGATCGATGCTTTTTCTGCAGCGGCGAAAGAAAAGGACATTGCTTTAACTTCTTTGATTGGGCCAAAGGTGGTGCAAAGTCCATTGATGATGAAGTCAGCGAATGGAATATACATTAACATTCATGAAGCGGCGCTGATCAATTATCCGGTTATGCATTTAGGCTTATCGGGGCTAACGTTTATATCCACTTTAACGCCCGATGCCGTGGGGAATAAGGCCTATTTACAAACTCCATTTTCGACGCCATGGCGGACGATTTTGATTTCGGATCGGGCGGAGGATATTTTGGCGTCGAGATTAATTTTGAATTTAAATGCGCCTACGAGCTTGCGCGATATTTCGTGGATAAAGCCTCAAAAATTCATGGGAATGTGGTGGGAGATGCATGTTGGCAAGGCCAATTGGCCTTTGGCAGGAGGAAAGCATGGCGCAAATACGGCCAATGTAAAACGTTATATTGATTTTGCTGCGCAGCACGGATTCGATGGTGTGCTAGTGGAAGGTTGGAATAAGGGCTGGGAAGATTGGTTTGGAAATTGGAAGGAGGAAGTTTTTGATTTTGTGAGCCCATATCCGGATTACGACATAGATTCCTTATCGGCTTATGCCCAAAAAAAAGGCTTGAGATTAATTATGCACCATGAAACTTCTGGTGCAGTGACTAATTATGAACGGCGGATGACGGATGCCTATCAATACATGGTGGACAAAGGAATTAATACCGTCAAAACAGGGTATGTGGGGCGGATTATTCCAAGGGGTGAGCATCATGATAGTCAGTGGATGGTGAATCATTATGCAAGGGTTGCAGAAAAGGCGGCTACCTATCGATTGATGGTGGATTCGCATGAATCAGCACATCCAACAGGCCTGCACCGGACATATCCCAATTGGATGGCATCAGAGGCGGCGCGTGGTTCCGAGTTTAACAATGCGCCTACGTTGGGAATTTTACCAGAACATACAACCATTTTACCATTTACACGCTTATTGGGTGGCCCAATGGATTACACGCCAGGTTTGTTTCATATGAAATTAAATCAATTTGATTCGACGCGGACAACGCGTGTGCGGTCTACTTTGGCGAAACAATTAGCGCTATATGTAACGATTTACAGCCCGTTGCAGATGGCGGCAGATTTGCCGGAGAATTATGCGGGGCGTTTGGATGCGTTTCAATTTATAAAAGATGTGGCGGTGGATTGGGATGCGACGCGGATACTTGCGGCGGAGCCAGGGGAATTTGTCACAATTGCCCGAAAGGCGAAAGGGCGGTCGGATTGGTTTATCGGATCGATTACAGATGAAAATGCGCGTGATATACGGATTCCATTGGATTTTTTGGATTCAGATGCGCGTTATGAAGCTGTGATTTATCGGGATGCAGACGATGCGGATTATGAAAAAAATCCAGAGGCATATGTGATTACGAAATCTGAGGTTACTCGGAAAAGTCTTCTTACAATTCGATTACAGCGCGGAGGTGGCTGTGCGGTCCGTTTGAAAAAATTGTAAGCCGAGTAGACGCTGCCGGGGTCTGCGACCCCGGCAGCGTCAAAATTAACGAGATTTTAAATAAGTTTTTAGAT
>JBEDFG010000226.1:0-2625 GCA_041175285.1 Bacteroidota bacterium
GGAATTGATTCGCATGGGGTGGCTCGTTTAGCTGGTTATGTTCGTTTGTATGATCATGGTCGCTTAAATCCAAAACCCAATATTCGTATTCTTCATGAATCACCTTCTACGGCTTTGTTGGATGGAGATCGTGGTTTAGGATTAGTTGTGGCACCTAAGGCGATGGAAATAGCCACGGCAAAAGCAGCTATAGCTGGAACGGGTTGGGTAGCCGTTCAAAATTCCAACCACTTTGGCATTGCAGGTTATCATGCGATGAAAGCCGTTCCGCAGCAAATGATTGGATGGGCAATGACGCACGCCGCGCCTTTAGTTACTCCAACTTTTTCCAAAGAAAAATTACTGGGTACAAATCCGATTGCTGTGGCAATTCCGGCGTTAGAAGAACCGGCTTTTTTGGCTGATTTTGCTTCTACGGCTGTGGCATATGGCAAATTAGAGATATTACAGCGTAAGGGTTTAGATACACCTGATGGCTGGGTGCAAGATAAGGACGGCCAGCCTAGTAATGATGCTTTTGCGATTAAAAATGGCGGAGCATTATTGCCTCTTGGGGGAGATAGAGAACATGGATCTCATAAAGGATATGGATTAGGGGCTGTGGTAGATATTTTATCTGGTGTTTTATCTGGGGCTAATTTCGGTCCTTGGGTTCCACCATTTGCGACGGCAGGTTTTATGCAAGCGGGTGAAACCGTTGGTCATGGAACAGGTCATTTTTTAGGTGCGATGCGAGTAGATGCATTTCGCCCTACGGATCTTTTTTTACAAGATATGGATAAATGGATTCGTCGATTTAGAAGTGCGGAAGCGGTTGAAGGTAAGCAGGTATTAATTCCTGGTGATCCCGAAAGATTATTGGAAATAGAACGAAGAAGAGATGGGATACCTTTGCTGGAGCCAGTTGTCGCTGACTTGAAAGCCTTAGCTTCTCGTTTTCAACTTGACTTTAAATTAGATTAACATGGTGTCAAATAAGCGTATTAAAATTTTCATTTTGGGTTTCTCGTTGGTTTCGGCGATGTTTTCATACTACGTATGGCAAGTGTTTAAGACGCCCAATTTTAATGTAACAGGTAAAAAAGACTTTGCTCTTTTAATTCCCAAAGGGGCCGATTTTAATTCGGTGCTCGATACCTTGAAAAAGCATGATATGGTTCGTGACCAATTAAGTTTTCGTTTTTTAGCGAAAGTATTGGGTGTTTCAAATCGTGTTCGACCAGGACGTTATACGATTTCAAGTGAGATGGGTAATTTCGAATTATTACGTAAAATGCGTAATGGGAAGCAAGATGCAATCAAAGTAGTCATTAATAATTTCCGTTTAAAAGAAGAAATTGCAGGGAGGCTAGGAAGGCAGTTGCCGTTTGATTCGACCTATATTTTCCGAATGTTAGATTCCAATGAGGTCGTTTCTGGTTATGGATTTACGAAAGAAACCATTCCTTGTATGTTTATTCCTGATACCTATGAGGTGTTTTGGACTTCGTCTTTTGACGATTTTATGAAGAAGATGCAAAAGGCTCATAAGCGGTTTTGGAATGAAAAACGCATTAGTCAAGCTGCTGCATTAGGTTTAACTCCCGTTCAAGCAGGTATTTTAGCTTCGATTGTCTATGGGGAAAGCAAGGAAACCACGGAGCAAGCGCGTATTGCGGGAGTGTATTGGAATCGTTTCCGTACCGGAATGCCGCTTCAAGCAGATCCAACTATTGTTTTTGCATGGAAAGACTTTACGATTAAACGTGTCACAGGAAAATACACGATGATTAATTCTCCTTTTAATACTTACCGTCATATTGGTTTACCTCCAGGTCCTATTTCAATTCCACCTAGGGATGTTATTGATAAGGTTTTAAATTTAGAGAAGCACGAATACTTGTATTTTTGTGCCAAAGAAGATTTTTCTGGGACACATAATTTTGCTGTAACCTATGAAGAACATATGGTGAATGCAGCGAAATTTCAAGCGGCATTAAACGCCCATAATATTCATTAATATGTATTCACACGCAATCAAGTACCGAGTTTGTTACGCTGATACGGATCAGATGGGATATGTGTATTACGGTAATTATGCTCGCTTATATGAAATTGCACGTGTGGAAACTTTACGTAGTCTAGGGGTTAGTTATCGGGATTTAGAAAATAATGGCGTCGGATTGCCGGTGATTGAACATACTACAAAATTTCATGCGCCAGGTTTATATGATGATGAATTGACTGTTATTTGTCAGGTGGAAGAAATGCCAGCTGCCCGCATAAAATTCAGTTATCGAATAAAAAATGAGGCGGGTGATTTAATAAATGAGGGAAATACTACGCTTGTCTTTATGACGTTGGCGACAAAGAAGGTGATTAAAGCTCCTGAATTTGTCTTAAATGCTTTACGTCCATATTTTGCTCTATGAGGAAGAATTTCATAAATGAATTAAAATTGATTTGGCGTGAATATGAAGAACACTATGTATTTGTTCGCATCATATCTATTTTATATCAGAAAATATTTCAGTTTGACATTGATGTGCGAGCCGCTGCGGTAGCGTACAATTTTACATTGGCTGTATTCCCAACGATCATCTTTTTGTTCAGCTTACTGCCTTATATGCCTATTGATCATTTAGA
>JBEDFG010000227.1:0-2599 GCA_041175285.1 Bacteroidota bacterium
CCCCTACTTTTATATGGCAATCGCGACGCAATTCAATTTCAACCTTTAATATGAAAATCAATGAAAAATGAATGGAGTACCTGGGAAAATTTTACATTAAACGAACTAAGTTGGCAAGAACAAATGCATATAGAAGCAGGTGGTTTTTGGGAGACTTTCGGCATCGTATGTGGTGTTCTTGCCGTTGCGGCAATTATATATTTAGTTGGCGGCCTAGCCGTTATTCTCGCACTTTAATCCTATAATCGACATGGAAATAGAAAAATTCAATCGACTCGAATTGAGTCAAGACGAGATGCATGCCATCTCGGGAGGAAACTGGTGGTCTGACTTCAAAACAGGGTTTGCGGAAGGGTTTTCTTGGGCAACTGGGGTAATTACAGATATGATGTCCTTTGTTGAAAATCTTAAAACTGCGGCAAAATAAGATGAAACAAGATCCAATTCTTGACCTACAGGCAAAAATCAATTCCCAAAAACAATTGATCACTGAAATACATAAAAATGAGAACAATTCGATCGAACTGACTATGAATGGCCATTTCGAAATAACGAAACTGCTCATTCAATCGCATGTTAAACATGAAATGTTGGAAAAGGATTTGCCTATTTTAATTTCAGTAAGCATCAAATCTATCAGTAAAAAAATCCACCAGATTTTGATGGATTTTCAAGCAGCCAACTCCTAGTTGGCTGCTTACATTAACTCTCGAACATCCACTTGAAAATAATCTGCAATAGCTTGCAGGCGCTCTACACTTAATTTCGTTTTCCCAGATTCAATTTTGGCATACGTACTTTGCGTGATTTTTAAATTGAAGGCGACAGCTTCTTGTGAAATTCGGCGTAATTCACGTAGATTTTTGAGGTTAGTCAGTAGTTTGGACATCATCGTTTTGATTAAAAACAAATCTAATTCAAACTAGAAAGCATCAAAGCAGAAAAACTGATAATGAAAATCTGTAAACTTATAACTTCAAAAATTCATCCAATGAAACGATCGGCTTCAATCCTAATTTAGACCCTTCTCGAATCAACAAATCCCAACCAGAAGCTAAGTCGTTTCGAATTTGACCTTCTAAAATGGCTTCGCGAATTGTCACCTTTATTTGGCCAATTTCCTTGCCAGGTCCTAAATCAAACACATGCATGATAATCTCGCCCGTAATAACAGGTTGAAAATTTCGTAAAGAATCACTCGCTTCAACCTCCTTTAATTTTTCTTCGACGATGTCAAAATTCCGCAAATAGCGTTTGACTTTATCCCCGTTTTTAGAGGTGATGTCGGCCCTACACAAAGTCATTAAGGCCTCAAGCTCCTCTCCTGCCTCGAATAGCAAGCGGCGCAATGCAGAATCCGTAATTTCTTCTTTAGAAAGTGCAATAGGTCTTAAGTGAAGGCGAACTAGTTTTTGCACCAACTTCATTTTCTCGTTCAATGGCAATTTAAACCGCTTGAAAATGGCAGGTACTTGACGGGCACCCATTTCTTCATGACCATGAAAAGTCCATCCTTTTCCTTGAACAAAACGCTTAGTCTGAGGTTTCGCTATGTCATGCAATATAGCTGCCCATCGCCACCACAAATCATTCGTATGTAGGGCAATATTATCTAACACTTGAAGCGTATGGTAAAAATTATCTTTGTGCCCCTTTCCGTCTTCTGTATCCACGCCCTTCAATTTCATAAACTCCGGAAAAATAAGGGGTAAAATCCCACAGGCATCCAATAATAGAAAACCATAAGAAGGTTTTTGGCAGAGAATAATCTTATTCAATTCATCCGTAATACGCTCCATCGAAATAATCGATAAGCGATCTTTCTCTACTTGCAGCGCATCAAAAGTCTCTGGCAATATATCAAAGCCCAATTGGCTCGCAAAACGGATAGCCCGCATCATCCGCAAGGGATCATCCGAAAAGGTAATTCCGGGAGCTAAAGGAGTCCGAATACATTTTGATTCGATATCAGCTAAACCACCAAAAGGATCCAATAATTTACCCCAATGCGCTGCATTCAACTGAACCGCAAGGGCATTAATGGTAAAATCACGCCGATTTTGATCATCCTCTAACGTTCCTTCCATCACCAACGGCTTGCGTGAATCCCGCTGATATGACTCCTTCCGAGCACCCACAAATTCCAAATCCCAATCATCCACCTTCAGCATTGCTGTGCCAAAATTCTTGAAAATAGACACCGCATGATCGGGCAGTTCAAATGCTCTGGCCACCTGTTCTGCCAATTCAATTCCTGAACCAATGCATACGATATCAATATCCTTACAAGGCCGACCTAAGATGTGATCACGTACATAGCCACCCACGACATAAGCATCGATTTTCAAGTGGTCAGCCGCTTGTCCAATCTTTTTAAATATACCTTCTTCTATTATGGCTAAGCCCTGCATACCTATGATCTAATCAATGAAAATTCACCCCCTAGTCCTAATTTGACTATTTTAGAAGGCTTTGCACTCGCCTGTTTTGCCTGTGGCGATTGTAAAATGTAATCTACCTGCTCTTTAATTTCAGTAGCCACAGACGAAAAATCCTTTGGAGATGGACTACCTGAAATATTAGCCGATGTCGATACAAT
>JBEDFG010000228.1:0-3771 GCA_041175285.1 Bacteroidota bacterium
GTAATGGATAGTAGGTTCTTTCATGATACTAGTAATGGATTTAATCTATTCTCTATCTATAATGAGGTATATAATCTATTATTTGATAATGGTTATCTAATTTCTGTACCTTCTTATCCTAATCCAGGTATGTATCCCTTTATGTGGAGTGTTTTTTTCACTCCTAAAGAATTGGATTCCATCCTAGATTACCAACAGATTCCGTTCCTAAACGACTACTACAGGTACGTAATTTCAAAAGGGTATGACTTTCAGTTAACAGAACGAGAACTACTCGATAAACGTACTGAATTCAAGAAGTCGACCATGTATATCCTGTTCGATGACCACAAAGGTCACCGGTTAGTTAACCAACAAGTACGACTCTTCAAACATGTTTATCCAGGTGTGAACAAATGGTTGGAGTTATCACATAAAGTGATTGGGAATAGGGAGTTCTCCCTTATCATGCAACGGTGCGAAAGTTGGTTACTGCTAAACAATGTGTGTAGGGAATTTTTAAACCAACACCCCAACATTCCCTTGTTCACCATTCATGATGGACTATACACTTACAAGGAATACACGCCACACCTTTCCAGTTTGATTCTAACGATTTGTAGTGAAATCGTTGGTGTGGAACCTGGTTTGAAAATTGAACCTCCCAGATTGGAGATTTACCCACGCCTGCAAGATGTCGATGAAGAATGGAGTGAAATCAAACCCATCAATTCAAAGGACCGATTTGAAAAGACCAAGGGCGGTGTATTTTCTACAAACATAGCACGTGGACGTGACTTTGTAACAGAGTTTACGTTAAAAAATGCAGCATAATCGCCATTAATGGCATATTTTTAAACAATTCAAAATCAAAACAATGTATAATTCTGAAAGACCCATTTACCAAATAGATTCTATCCAACTTGAAAGAATCCTAGAAAAAATTATTGACAAAAAATTCAATGAATATATAGAACGATCATATCGACCTGAGGTAATTTATACGCGAGATGAAGCAGCAAAAATCCTCAGTGTTAGACCAAATACAATTAGCAACTACATCAATAGTAACATATTATCCAATCGTGGAGTAGGACGCAAAATTCTAGTTTCATCAGTGGATTTAGACAGGTTACTAAATAAATCAAACTTTAAAAAAGCAGCATAAACATGTCAGTTACATTTTACATCAAATCGAAAACAAAGAAAAAATCTCCAATAGGAGCATCAATTAATATCAAGGGGGTCAACAGGTTCGTAGTAACCATACCAGAAGAGAAAATTGCTCCATCTGAATGGAATGAAGGTCGTGTAATTTTAGGCCGTGGAAAACAGGAAAACCATCGTATCCAAAGAGTGCTAGATCAGTTCAAGGATAAAATCGAATGCTTTCAGCGGGAGTATTTGGAAAGAAATTCAATCAATCCTTCTAAAGAAGAAATCACCAATTACTTAAAGTCAAACACCGCATTATCGAATTATTTTAAACCTAAAAGTTTTGTTCCAATCATCCCAATTTTTGATGATATAATTAAACAAAGGACGAATGGCGAAATTCTCAATGCAGGTAAACTATGGAACAGCAGGACATTGTACGCATACGGCACCACTATTAAATCCTTAAAGGAGTTTGAAAAATTCAAGAAGGTTGAAATCAACAATATCAACGTGATTACGCAAAAATTGGTGCTTGATTTCGAGAACTTCTTAACAATCAAGGAGAAGCTAAAACTGAACACCGTTGGTTCAAGGATGAAAAACTTCAAAGCACTCCTTGGAGAACTACATGTTCATGGAATCATCTCAATCAATCCCTTCAAGCTGTACAAAATACCCATTATAAGTGAAGAATCAGACTCAATTGCGTTGGATGAAAATGAATTGAGGGATTTGACTAATCTTGACCTGCATGAAAATCCTCACTTGGACCATATTAGAAATCAGTTTGTCTTGTTATGCCATTTAGGTATTCGTATTTCAGATTTTAAGATGTTCAACATACTAAAAAAGGAGGATGATGTCATTTCGTTTAAAAACATCAAGACTGGCGAAACGATTCACATTCCAATCTTTAAGGAAGCGTGGCATATTTTAGAAAAGTATGAAGGCCACACGCTAAAACAAACAAATGAACAGGATATGAATGAATATATCAAAGAGGTTGGAAAGCTTGTGCCAGGTCTAAATCGTGAATTCGTTCAAGAGTATACCAAGGCTGGAGTTAAGGTCAGAAACATCAAAAAAAGGTATGAAATGCTGACCCTACACGTAGGAAGAAGGACGGCCATTACACGTTTAGCAAACATGGGAATTCCTGCACACCAAATCATGATTATTTCTGGCCACAAGACCATGAAGAGCTTTGAAAAGTATATCAAATCAAATAAGATTGATGACTTGCGGAATGTAATTCGAATTGTAAATCAGAGGTACGATGAGAAGAACGAATACTAAAATGTGTAACCACTTTTGTAACCTATTCCCTAAAAACAAAGAAACCACTCGCCCTGAGTGGTTTCTGGTAGTCCGTACGGGAATCGAACCCGTGTTTCATCCGTGAAAGGGACGTGTCCTAACCCCTAGACGAACGGACCATTATTTATTTTGGTGGCACAAAGGTCAAAGGTAGAGTTTTCCCTTTTAAATCCAAACTACACCTTCAAAAAAAGCGTATTTTTTTCTAAAGTATTTTCGCTATTTTAGCCTTATCATTGAAACTGAACCCCTTATGGCGAACGTAAAACCCTATTCCCGCTTGACCGATTTTGATGTTGCCCTTTTCTTAAACGGCAAGCACACACGGCTTTACGATAAGCTCGGTGCCTTCGAAATCGAACACGAAGGAGAAATAGGTACATTCTTTGCCGTTTGGGCACCTAACGCCGAATCCGTTCAGGTCATCGGTAATTTCAATTTTTGGGATAAATTTTCACACCCCCTCATGGCACGGTGGGATTCCTCCGGCATCTGGGAAGGATTCATCCCCGGCGTTCGCACCGGTGAAACCTATAAATATGGCATCCAAGCACGCTCCGGTGAATACCTGGAGAAATTAGATCCCATGGGGCTTTACTGCGAAACACCACCCAAAACCGCGTCCATCGTTTGGAATACCTACAAGGAATGGAACGACTCGCCCTGGATGCAATCGCGCAATACCAAAAATGCGTTGAACGCCCCCATGTCTATTTATGAAGTACACCTGGGGTCCTGGCAAAAGACGCTGGATAATGAATATTTGAGCTATGCCGACTTCGCCGATAAACTAGTCAGCTATGTCAAAGAAATGAATTTCACCCACGTGGAATTTATGCCCGTCATGGAACATCCCTATGCTCCGTCGTGGGGATACCAAATTACCGGCTACTTCGCCCCTTCCTCGCGCTTCGGTGATCCACAAGGATTCATGCAGCTCGTAGAAGCATTCCACCAAGCCGGCATCGGTGTCATCCTAGACTGGGTTCCCTCCCACTTTCCCGGTGACGCACACGGCTTAAAAGACTTTGACGGCACCCCTATTTACGAACACCCAGATCCCAAAAAGGGCTACCACCCCGACTGGAAATCCTATATCTTCGACTACGGCCGGACCGAAGTACGCAGTTTCTTACTATCAAACGCCGCTTTTTGGCTAGATCGTTACCACATTGACGGCCTGCGCGTAGATGCAGTTGCATCGATGCTCTACCTCGACTATTCACGGAACGACGGCGAATGGGAACCCAATGAATTTGGTGGTAACCACAACCTCGATACCATCTCATTCCTCCAAGACCTCAACGTACACATGTA
>JBEDFG010000229.1:0-2591 GCA_041175285.1 Bacteroidota bacterium
AATCTTTTGAAATTCGTTTAGCTTTAATTTCTTGTGCCAAAAATTCATCGATCAACAAACAATTCTCTTTGAGACTATTGGCTTCTGACCGAAGATCTTCATCAACTAAATTGGGAATTTCGTCTCGGAAACTCAGTAAGGCACTAGGCTCGATACCAATCAATGGTTTATTCTTGGTTACCAATGGGGCAAGTTTCTGGACGTTGATGTTGGCAAGTTTTTGGGCCACGGCCAGCATGCCTTTTGAAATATAACTGCGTCCACTGATGATTTGGGTAGGTATTTCAACGCCGTATCCCAATTCATTTAGGAGTAAAATGGTTTTTTTGCCAAGTTTCACCTCGTTGTAATTTGTGAATTCATCGGCAAAAAGATACACTTGACCTTGTTTAAATTCAGTTTGATTGACCTTTTTGCTGTAGCGTTTAAACCATGTTTCTAGCGAGGTAAATTGCACTTCAGGAATACTGCGATTCCAAGAAAATCCCATCAAGGTTTTGATAATAATACTTGTTCCAGGGAATGAAACTAGCAAATTATATAAAGGGGCAACATAACTAGCTAAAGCCTGTAATTTGGGAAAATGACCGATTAATTGGGTACGAATCGGTGTGCCTTTTTGGAGGTAATGTTGCTGAAGCGTTTCTGCTTTTAACTTACTCATGTCCACGCCAGAAGGGCATTCTGTTTGGCAACCTTTACAAGAAAGACATAGGTCTAAAATTGATAATAACTCCGGATTATTATAGGCCTGATCCCCATCAGATGTAATGATTTGACGCAGCAAATTGGCCCGTGCGCGTGTGCTGTCTTTTTCATTTTGAGTGGCCATGAAACTAGGACACATGGTTCCTCCGGTGAGTGATGATTTCTTGCAATCTCCAGATCCCGAACATTTTTCTGCTAATGCCAATGGGCCCTCTATTTCTCCATAGTTAAAAAAGGTGGATAGGGTCGTTGCCTCAACTTTTGGTCGAAATGCTTCGTCCATGGGAGGTGTGTCAACGATTTTGCCTGGATTTAAGACATGTTGTGGGTCAAAAATTGCTTTAATCTCCTTAAATAATTGATATATTTCTGTCCCCATCATCGCAGGGATGAACTCGCCACGAAGGCGGCCATCGCCATGTTCTCCACTCAAGGATCCCCGATATTTTTTCAGAATTTCAACTGTTTCTGCCAGTAGCGTTCGGAATAACTTTTTCCCTTCAGTCGTATGTATATCTATAAAAGGTTCAATGTGTAATTCGCCTGCACCTGCATGGGCATAATAAGCAGCTTGTATTTCGTACTTAGCTAATAGTGCTTGAATGTCTGCTACGTAATTAGGTAAATCTACCGGTGCCACAGCACAATCTTCAATGAGATTAACTGGTTGTTTTTTGCCAGGTAAATTTCGGATTAAGCCGAGTCCCGCTTTGCGAATGTCCCAACCTTTAGAAATATCTTGATTAAATAAAGTTGGGTAGGCGTAACCTAAATTGGCATTTTTCAATTTTTGAATCAGCTCGTCAACTTGAGATTTTAGTAATTTATCTGATTCAGCACGGAATTCAACCATTAAAATGGCTTCAGGTTTGCCTTCAATAAAGGCTCTGTCATCCATGAAATTAGGATGATTTTCGGTAAATGAAAGGATGAAATTGTCTACTAATTCCGAGGCGGTCGGTTGGCATGCTAATGCCACAATATTCGCTTGAAGCGATTCTTGTAGCGTATGGCAATGAATACAGATTAAGGCTACGTGTTCGCTGGGTTGATCCAGTAAGTTGATTTTCATACTGTGCACTACAGCGAGCGTGCCTTCGGATCCAGCTAATAATGCCGACAAATTAAATGGTTTGCCGGTTGGATTAAAGGGTTGCATGTCAACAAGTGCGTCGAGAGCATAGCCGGTATTTCTGCGTTTAATGGCAGGATTTGGAAATTTTTCTAGAATGAGTTGTTGGACCTCAGGATTATTTAACATCCGGTGGATTTCTCGATAAATTTTCCCTTCTAGATTATTTAGAGCTGTTTTTTTATAGAATTCTTCGTTGGTAAGTGGATGCGTATGGATCTCAGATCCATCGGAAAGTATGGCACGTGTTTCAATTAAATGATCGCGAACACTTCCCCATACAATGGAATGTAGACCGCATGAGTTATTTCCAAGCATGCCACCTAGCAGTGCTCGGTTCGCAGTAGAAGTCTCAGGGCCAAAAAACAGGCCAGAAGCTTCAATTTGCTTGTTTAGGTCATCACGTATGATGCCGGGTTCTATCCAGGCTGATTTTTCTTTTTTATTTAATTGGACAATTTTGGATAGGGCAGAGGATACTTCCATAACAATACCTTCACCTACAACTTGTCCTGCTAAAGAGGTGCCGGCACCACGAGGAATGATGTTTGTTCGATGTTTTTCTGCGAATTGAATGAGTCTCTTAATGTCCTTATAACTCGCGGGTTTCGCTACGGCGATTGGTTGAACCTCATAAACAGATGCATCGGTCGCATAAATTTTTCTAGCTAATTCGGATTGAAGGTTGTTTTTAAAAAATAATTCCCCTTCAAAATGAATGGCTAGATTTTCGGCATCGTGTTTACTCCAA
>JBEDFG010000230.1:0-2548 GCA_041175285.1 Bacteroidota bacterium
TTTCGAAACCTTAGCGGAATAGACGTTATTCCGATTTGGATTGGAGATTTGGACAAAGTCTTTTTCCACCAAAATTTTCAACAAGGTGGCCACGGTGTTCGAATGCGGTTTGGGCTCGGGTAAAATTTCAATAATGTCCTTCAAGTATCCGCCTGCTGGCAAATTCCAAATGACCTGCATGACCTGCTCCTCTGCTTGGGTTAGTTTTTTCATCTGTCTACGTTTTCGTTGGGACAAATGTATAACTAAAAATTTAGTTACAAAATATTTCTAACTATTTTTTTAGTTATAATAAACTCTTTAAAAGCTCATCGTGTCTAGGACTCTTTTTAAAACCTTTTATGAACCATTCAACTTATTTACCCCATTAAAAAGGGCTACCTCGTTTAGAGGTAGCCCTTTTTAATTCAAAATCGTGTTCAGCCTAATCCGCATAGAACTTACGGTACAACTGACCCGAAATAAATACAGCGTTGTTACCTTTGTTTTTCTCTGACCAAGCTTTGAATTTTGGATGGTCATGAATCAATTTGTATTCCGCTTCTGAATTCCAATGACCAATAGTACAGCTACGGTATGTGCTCGTCGTATCCGTTGCCGCCAATTTCATATGGGTATAGTAGTTTTTAGGATAACCCATCTCCACCATGATGGCATTGATTTCTTTTAAACTAGCGATGTAGGTTTTTTCCATCGCCGCATTTTTTACATCGTAAAAATGAACTGAATTGATGGCATGTTGAGCAGATGCCGCACGGCTGATGCCCAAGCCAAGGACAAGAAGAAGGATGATTTTTTTCATGGTATGTTTGTTTAAATTTATTACTTCTTATAGAGAAACCACATGGCCCGAGTGATCATGGCCGGCGTCACCGAAACATGCGTCTCATCCGCGAATTCCACAAATTGGGATTGGATATCGGAGTAATGTGATTTTAATACGCGTTCAAAATCCCGCAAATCCTCAATGCCATCTTTCGCCTCTAAACTCCCAAAAGATAAGAAGGCCCGCACGGGATACGTCTTGTGCGACTCGGCATATTTGGCTTCGATGCGTCGGATTTCATTCTGAAGCCAAAGTCGTTGAGAAGAACTATTAATCGCAAATCGTTTAAATAAATCCTTTGTTCCGAACATCAAGTAAGCGACATATTGACCACTCAACGAATGCCCCGAAATTCCGCGGTCCCCATTGAAACCATATTTTCCTTCCACCAACGGAAATATTTCCTGAGTAAGTGTTTTCAAGAACGCATCCCCTTTGCCCGAGTGGAGGCTACCCACAGGTAGATTGAAATGTTTCGCCGCGCCCACATCGTTGAGGGTGTCTACTGTAAAGGTGTAGTCGGGCCAACGGTTAATCAACCACTCGCTCGTGGTCTTTTCGGGTCCCGTAATCGTCACCACAACAACATCTTCGATAAGTTTTTCCATTTGCAAAACACGGTGCGCACCATGCGCCATGGCTGCCGAATAGTATCCATCCAAAATGTAATAGAATGGATATTTCTTGGAGGCGTTGTAGTTTTCGGGGACCGAAACTTCGATCGTATAATGTGTCTTATTTGACTTAGAATCCAACTCGAATTTGTTAGTCAAGGGATATTGCGCCCAAATATTTTGCGCAACAAAAATGAAGAGAACTAAAAGTTTAATCTGTTTCATCGTGATTATTTTACGAGGTATTGCCCCAATTGTTGGTTATACCACAAGTTATCATCAAAATCTTGTTCTTCGATAATCTTGCCGTCTTTCATCTTGACAAGGGTTACGCCCGACAAATCCATGGGTTTACCCGTCGCCGTATGCGTGCCTTTGAAGTTCCAGTGTTTCACTAATTTATCACCGTGTCCCCAAACATCGATGAAGGTAAATTTGATGTCGGAAAAAGTCGTCAAATAGTAATTGAATGATTTCTTGAAACCTTCAATTCCTTGCGCACGTATTTTTTCTTTTTGATTTAATAAAATCACATCGGTCGCAAAGTTCTTATCATTCACTTGATCAATGTCCCGTTGATTGAAGATTTTATCCCAAGTTTCAGTGTACATTTTGATGTTGGCGGCTACATGTTGTTCCGCTTGAAGTAATTCCGCACATTCTTTTTTGGTTTGCGCATGGGCCAGCATCGGGCTTAAGGCGAGAAATAGGTAAATGATTTTTTTCATGGATTAACGTTTTGTTTACCCAAACTTATTGATTCTCCCTTAAATCATGTTAAACAAGAAGGTCGCGACTTGTTCCCAAACCCGTTTCGGGAACATTTTTTAGGTCGAACAAGAAAAAGACAAACATCAGGCTTCTTACAGGGGATGACATGAAAAAGAAATAAGTTCATTAACTTAATGGTGCATAAAAAACACCTATAAAACTTATGAAAATTCTATTTCTTACGCTACTTACCTTCCTGACATGGACTGCAATCGCGCAGGACGGCACTATTTATCCGCTAGAAACACCCAAAGAACCCAATGCCATTCCCCTACATACGGGATCTGTGAAAGACCAGCCGGCACCCGAAACTTGGTTTCGTCAATGGGGCGATCCC
>JBEDFG010000231.1:0-2525 GCA_041175285.1 Bacteroidota bacterium
AGACGCCATACGAGATCCTGTTCAGTCTCGTGGGCTCGGAGATGTGTATAAGAGACAGATATATTGCGCCACATAGGGATCGTAATAATTGGATTTCATAAATTCAATCATTAACGATTTCGAAAATTCAGAAAACTGATTACTAATACTCACACCACCAATTAAAAATTTATGTTCAGGATAATGTAAAGTCGTATGCACAATTCCTTTCCAAAGTAAAAACAAGGGCATCGGTTTTTGTTGGTATTGCGAAATAATAAAAGCCCTTCCCATTTCAATAGAATGGCTCATCATATCATTTAATTCGGGTTCAAATTTAAAAAGTTCGTTTAAATAGAAACCTTCTAAACCATATTTAGGAAATATTTTCGAGCCAAATCCCATTCTATATGCTCCGGCAATCATTTGAGCATCGTCATCCCATAAAAACATATGATGATAATACTGGTCATATTTGTCTAAATCAATGGCTTCATTCGTGCCTTCGCCTACTTCTCTAAAAGTAATTTCTCGTAAACGACCAATTTCGTGTAAAATATTTGGAATTTTTTCGGCAGTTACTAAAAATACTTTATAGTTTTTACTTTGCAATAATTGATAGTCACCTTCTTTTAAGAAATTAATTTCTTCAATAATTTGTTCGTGATTGGCAGGTTTTACAATTTGTTTCGCTGCTTTCGGACTCGTAAATTTAGGAAACGTCAACTTAAAGTTTTCTTCTTCAAAAGAATTAGAAAGCATATAGGTTTTCTTTCTTAAAAACTTTCCTAATTCTGGGATATTTTCGTGTTCATTTAGTTCATTAACCGAAATGGGTTTTCCTATTCGAACTTTTATTATACGATGTTTTTGAGTTAATAATTCGCTTGGTAATTTTGCCGTACGTAATGTATCATTTAATTTGGATAAACTATAAAATAACTTGCTGTTTTGTGCGTGAAAATAAATAGGAACAACTGGTACTTTTGCTTTTTTAATAATTTTTAAAGCGCCTTCTTCCCAAGGTTTATCTACTATTAATTTGCCGTCTTTGTATGTGGAAACTTCTCCCGCAGGAAAAATCCCTAAAGGTTTACCATCACTCAAATGACGTAAGGTTTCTTTTATTCCAATTACACTCGATTTAGCATCTTTATGATTTTCAAACGGATTAACCGGCATAATATACGGTTTCATCGGTTCAATTCTGTGTAATAAAAAATTGGCAATTATTTTGAAATATTTCCAAAAATCTGCCTGCAAGAAAGGGTAATTTAATCAAATTAAGCCCTATTTTTGTAACAATCTAAATCTATTCAAATATGATCCAAGGTGGAACATCTACGACCGCAGCCAGTCGGCGAGGAAGAAAATTAAAAATGGGCATGATCGGTGGAAGTACCGAAGCCTTTATCGGTGCCGTTCACCGCAGAGGTGCTCAATTAGATGGCGAAATCGAATTAGTTTGTGGCGCATTCAGCTCCAATCCAGACAAATCCAAAGCAACAGGTGAAGCATTATACCTTCCTGAAAACCGTGTTTACGGTTCTTACGAAGAGATGATCTTAAAGGAAAAAGAATTGCCGGAAGGCGAGCGCATGGATTTCGTATCCATCGTTACACCTAACCATGTGCATTTTCCTGCAGCCAAATTCGCGCTTGAAAACGGATTCCATGTGGTCTGCGATAAGCCAGCTACTTTGAATTTAGCGGAAGCTAAAGAATTGAAAAAAATCATCGAAAAATCAGGATTGATTTTCGCATTGACACATAATTATACCGCATATCCGATGGTCAAAGAGGCGAAACACCTCGTTGATTCGGGCCAATTAGGTGAAATTCGTAAGATTATCGTTGAATATCCACAAGGCTGGTTGATCGATTTAGTGGAAGCTACCGGTCAAAAACAAGCCGCATGGCGCACAGATCCGGAACGTTGCGGAGCTGCTGGAGCGATTGGCGATATTGGAACGCACTGCGAGAACTTAATTGAATACATTACCGGGTTACATATTACAGAGCTTTGCGCAGATTTGACCATTTTCGTAGAAGGCCGCATGTTAGATGATGATGGCAACATCTTGCTTCATTATAATAATGGCGCCAAAGGTGTTTTACATTGTTCACAAATCTGTAACGGCGAGGAGAATGACTTCAACTTCCGTATTTATGGAAGCAAGGCAGGTATTACTTGGCATCAAATGGAACCCAATACCTTAACATTCCGCACAAGAGACGATGGTGCTCGCACGATCCGTACGGCGGTGGGCAATTTATCTGCGGCGACGAATGCGCATTCACGCCAACCGGCCGGACATCCAGAAGGTTACGTGGAAACGTTTGCGAACATCTACCGCAACTTTGCCTTCGCAGTTAGAGCACGTTGGGCAGGAAAGCCACAAGATCCGATGTATGATTTCCCAGGCATTGACGAGGGAATTATGGGTATGGCATTTATTGAGAACGTGGTTCGTTCAGCCAAAGACAACCAAAATAAATGGACAAAATTCGAAATTTAATAGATCATGACTAAAATTAAAGTAGGT
>JBEDFG010000232.1:0-2774 GCA_041175285.1 Bacteroidota bacterium
GTTCAGACACATTTTTGCGTCGGGCTAGTGCCAGCTGTCGGAGGTGTGATTTGTTCATGGATTGGGCCTTAACTATTCGGTATTTTTTCTTATTTTTGCCTCAATTTTGCCGATTATTTCATAAAAAACAACAACACTGTGGCCTTTAAGGAATACAAAAATTTGGATTATGCTGCCGTGGCAGACGAGGTTCTAAATTTCTGGAAAGAGAACGATATTTTTGAGAAGTCTATTTCTTCACGTGAAGGAAAGCCGACGTTTACTTTTTTCGAAGGTCCGCCTTCCGCAAGTGAAACGCAAAGGGGGCTGGGATACGCACGGTCTACCTGTTGAATTACAAGTTGAGAAGGAATTAGGCATCACGAAAGAAGATATCGGAAAGTCCATTTCCGTCGAGCAATACAATCAAAAGTGCCGTGAAACGGTCATGAAATTCACGGATCAATGGAATGATTTGACACAAAAAATGGGCTATTGGGTTGATCTTGATAATCCCTATGTGACCTACCAAACTCCCTACATCGAAAGTGTTTGGAATTTATTGAAGCGACTTTACGACAAAGGATTACTGTACAAAGGCTATACGATCCAGCCATATTCTCCGGCAGCGGGAACTGGTTTGTCTTCGCATGAATTAAACCAACCAGGCTGTTACCGCGATGTCAAAGACACTTCGCTAACCGCTCAATTTGAGGTTTCAAAAACAGCTAAATCTGCGTTTCTTTTTGAAAAATCTGCCGGTGCCCCTGTCTATATATTAGCCTGGACTACCACACCATGGACTCTACCTTCCAACTCAGCGTTGACGGCAGGAAAGAATATTTCCTACGTTTTAGTCAAGACGTTTAATCCGTATACCTATCTACCTGTTCATGTCGTTTTAGCGAAGGATCTGGTGAAGAATTACTTCCAAGCCGCGGCTGAAAATGGTGATTTCGACGCGTACATCGCGGCAGAAAAGAAACCTGCTGCTATTCCTTATTCGATCGTCGACACCTTCAAAGGTTCCGATATCGACGGGGTGGAATACCTGCAATTAATGCCCTATGTACAGCCAAAAACACCTGCTTTTCGTGTCATACTAGGTGATTTTGTGACCACGGAAGATGGTACAGGTATTGTGCATACGGCGCCTACGTTTGGTGCGGATGACTTTCGCGTAGCCCAACAAAACAATATTCCGGCCATTATGGTCACGGACGAAAATGGCAAAGAAGTCCCGTTGGTGAACCGCCAAGGATGCTTTGTGCAAGAAGTGACGGATTATGCCCTGGAGCCTGTAAAAGAGGCATATTTGACGGAAGAGGAGAAGGAAGCGGCTAAAATCAAACAAGGAAGAGATAAATATTTATCGGTGGATGAGCGCATCGCGATTCAATTAAAAACCGAAAATAAGGCGTTCAACGTACAGAAATTTGATCACCCCTATCCACACTGTTGGCGTACCGACAAGCCCGTCCTATACTACCCATTGGACTCTTGGTTCATCAAAACGACCGCGGTAAAGGACAAGTTGATCGAATTGAATAATACCATCAATTGGAAACCTGAATCCACCGGAACGGGTCGGTTTGGAAACTGGTTGGAAAATCTAGTAGACTGGAATTTATCTCGCTCTCGGTATTGGGGAACCCCATTACCGATTTGGCGGACAGAAGATGGTTCGGAAGAATTGTGTTTTGGTTCGGTGGAAGAATTAACGAAAGCATTAGCTAAGGCTATTGAATCTGGAAAATTGACGGCAGAACAGCAACAAGGTAACGAAGCATTTATTGCTGCGGTGAAAGCAGGAGAAGCAGATTTACATCGTCCGTACGTAGATAATATTTTTGTGTTAAGTGCGACTGGCACCGTGATGGGCCGGGAGTCTGATTTGATTGACGTGTGGTTTGATTCGGGTGCGATGCCGTTTGCGCAATGGCATTATCCATTCGAAAACCAGGAAATATTTAAGCAATCGTACCCAGCGGATTTCATCTCGGAAGGCGTGGACCAAACGCGCGGTTGGTTCTTTACGCTACATGCGATTTCGGCCATGGTGGAAGAATCAGTTGCATTTAAAAATGTCGTGTCGACTGGCTTAGTATTAGATAAAAATGGTAATAAGATGTCCAAACGTTTGGGCAATGCGATTGATCCATTTGATACGCTTTCGAAATATGGAGCAGATCCAACGCGCTGGTATATGATTACCAATGCGCAGCCTTGGGACAACTTGAAATTTGATCTAGCTGGTATTACGGAGGTGCGTAATAAGTTCTTTGGTACGTTAACAAATACCTACAATTTCTTTGCGCTTTATGCGAATTTAGATGGTTTTGCTCCCGAAGCTAATGGGGTGACATCTCCTAATTTAACGGAATTAGATCGTTGGATTTTATCCAAATTGAGCAGTTTAGTAGCTGAGGTGGACGAAGCTTTTGCGGCCTACGAACCTACGAAAGCGGGTCGTGCGGTGCAGGATTTTGTGTGTGATCATTTGTCCAACTGGTATGTGCGTTTATCGAGACGTCGCTTCTGGAATCCGGAGGATACGAATCAGGGAATTTCGCCAGATAAAGCAGCAGCATATCAAACATTACATACGTGTTTAGAGGAGTCGGTGCATTTGACCAACTTCACAGCGGTCAATGAATCATGGAGAAATCCAGATTTGGAAGCATCGATGGATATGGCTCAACGTATTTGTTCGTTGGTACACTCATTACGGAAAGTACACAAATTGAAGGTGCGTCAGCCTTTGGCCCAAGTATTAGTTCCGGTATTGCAAGAAT
>JBEDFG010000233.1:0-2695 GCA_041175285.1 Bacteroidota bacterium
TCCTGAAGAGTTAAAATATTTGTCATTGATTGAATCCGGTTTGGAGCCCAAAGCACTTTCGAATAAAGGGGCAGGTGGTTTATGGCAATTTATGCCTTATACGGCGCGAGGTGATTTTGGTATGCGGGTAGATTCTTTCGTGGATGAACGTTTCGATGTGGAGAAGGCGACCGAAGCAGCTTGTAAGTATTTAGGCCAATTATATCGCATTTTTGGGGATTGGCATTTAGCATTAGCTGCGTATAATACGGGTCCAGGTAATGTCAAGCGGGCAATAAGGAAATGTGGGAAGAGTGATTTTTGGGATATTTACAATTGTTTACCTAAGCAGACACGCGCATATGTGCCGCAATTTATCGCCATGAATTACATGATGAATTACAATTGGGATCATGCGATACATGCACAATTGGGATCATGCGATACATGCGGAAAAATATCATCAGGTTATTCCTTCAGATACGGTACACGTCAAAGGATATTTGAATTTGGCTTTAATGAATCGTTTAGCTACGATCTCTAATGACACGTTTAGGGTCTTAAATCCACATGTATTATCAGCTATTTTACCGGCAGATGTTCGTAAAATTATCTTGCGAATTCCTAAAGATAAGTTGGCCTATTTCCAAGCCAATCGTTCAGCCATCCTTGATTCAGCTAGTTACGTAGGGGTTAAAGATAGTTTAGCAGTTCAGTATGTAGATCGTTTAGTTAAAAAAACGATAAAGGTGAAGCGAGGACAAGACATTTATGATATAGCTCGGATTATAGATGTTTCTGTTTTTGAATTAAAACGTCTAAATCATTTACGATCTAATCGTCTCAAGAAAGGAAAGCGAATTGTTTATTATACCCGAGTTCGTGAAAAAGTGAATTTGGCAGTAGGAGGGATTTCAGCTGAAGTAGATTCAGTTAAGGTGGTGGAGCGTAAGCCAACGGGTAAAAAACATATCAAATATTACAAAGTTCGGTCTGGAGATACCTTGTCTGAAATTGCAGATCGACACCATGGATTGAGTGTTGAGAAAATAAGAAAGTTAAACCATTTGCGTTCTAAGGTGATTTTACGCCCGGGAATGCGCTTAAGAATTTCCTAATATGATTGCTTATTTAAAAGGTAAACTGGCGCACAAAGACCGGACTCATGTAATCATCGATGTTCAGGGCGTAGGTTATGAGGTTAAAATTTCGCTTCAAACGTATGATGCGTTAGCTGATGGCAATGAGCATTGCCACTTATTTACGCATTTACAAATCAAAGAAGATTCACATACGTTGGTTGGTTTTCATACCATGGATGAGAAATACCTGTTTTTGGATTTGATCAGTGTTTCTGGAATTGGTTTGAGTACGGCCTTAGTGATGTTGTCTTCTTTTTCTTCGGGAGAAATTCGTTCGGCCATTATGAATGAAAACATTGGTTTAATTCAGTCAATTAAGGGAATTGGATCGAAAACGGCCCAACGGGTTATTCTAGAATTGAAGGATAAGTGCAAGAAAGACACCTTGTTTGTTGAAGCCGGAGCTGCTTCGCATGATAAGAGTTTTGGTGTCAAGCATGAGGCATTAGCAGCTTTAGTGACTTTGGGATTACCACGTGTGGCTGCTGAGAAAAGTTTGGATCAGCTATTAAAAGCGAATCCAGATGCTACGATTGAGCAATTAATTAAGCTTGCTTTACGTTAATCGTTTTTAAATAGATTCGTGCAAATTAGTCAAAGACAACATTGGATTTCCCAAGCCCAGCAATTCCTGGTGGTGCTAAGTCTATGTTTTTCTTTCAACCTATTCGCTCAAGAATTAACCTTAGATTCGACTAAAATTTTAGAAAAAAGTGGCAGAAAGCCGCGTTATCAACTCAAAAAGGCACCTTTTTCGAGTCTGAGTACCTCCAAGAAAACTTCTCCGTTTTCAATTTATTCCGTTAAAGGAGCTAAGACTTCGACCGTCATCTCAAATGGTCAGGTCTTTCAAAAAGAACAAGTAGGAAATTTGTCCGTTAATCCTTCGCGTACGTTTTCGTTGGAGAATTATTATCAAAGTCAAAATTCTCAGGTAAATCGTAGTTTTTGGACCGAGTATGCCAAAGGCATTGATGGCAATAATTCCATTCAAAGTCGTGGACTATTTCCTAAAATAGAATTGCCACCTTCGATCGATCGAATCTTTGGAGGATCTGAAATTTACTTTAAACCCAACGGGAGTTTATTGCTTGACATTGGCTATATGGGTCAATTCGTAGATAATCCATCCATTCCAGTTCAATTACGTTATGTGGGTAATTTGTTCTTTAATGAACAAGCGCAAATCAACTTTCAAGGAAAGATTGGCGATAAGTTGAATTTGAATACCAACTTCGACACGAAAGCGAGTTTCAATTTCCAGAATCAGCTAAAGTTGAATTGGAAGACGCAAGAGGAGGATATTTTACAAAATATTGAGGCGGGAAATACGTCGTGGACACTTAATTCACAATTGATCCCTGGGGTTCAGAATCTATTTGGTTTAAAGACGTTAATGCGATTTGGGAATTTAGACGTGACGGTAGTAGCTGCTCAACAGCGTTCGAAACAAGATTGTATCACGCTAAAAGGAGGAACGCAGGGTCGCTCGTTTGAAATTAGGGCTGACCAATATGATGAAAACAGACATTTCTTTTTGTCGACCTATTTTCGCAATAATTACGAACGCGCCT
>JBEDFG010000234.1:0-3380 GCA_041175285.1 Bacteroidota bacterium
CCAAAGCGATCCTCCATCTCAGAAACAAACGTTCCCAATTCCTCTTCGTTTTCTATTTCATCCAAACGCGTATATAATGCCAAACGCTCTGAAATACTCTGAACATACTCCTCCGGTATCAAGACGCGTAAGTCGGTTTCAATTTGACAATCCACCGTTAAACTCTCCGCAATTTGTGCGAGGTCTGTTTCAAATAAGGCCCGGAATTCCGTTTCCTTCAGCTCTTGAACAGCTTCATCTAAAATTTTGTGGTACATATCGTAACCCAAATCATTGATGAATCCACTTTGCTCGGCCCCCAATAAGTTACCCGCTCCACGAATATCTAAATCCCGCATGGCAACCTTGATTCCATCCCCTAAATCAGAAAATTCTTCCAAAGCACTCAAACGCTTACGCGCATCACTCGTCAAATTCGCCAGCGAAGGAGTGACCAAATAACAATACGCTTTCTTATTCGATCGACCTACTCGACCCCGCATTTGGTGCAAATCAGACAAGCCAAAATGATTTGCATTGATGATGTAAATCGTATTTGCATTCGGAATATCAAGACCGGATTCAATGATATTGGTGGCGACAAGCACATCATAATTTCCTTCAATGAAGTCCATCATGATTTTTTCCAATTTGTCACCTTCCATTTGGCCGTGCGCCACACCTATTTTTGCATCAGGAACCAAACGTAAAATTCGATTTGCTGTACTCTCTAATTCGTTTATTCGATTATGGACAACAAACACTTGTCCTCCCCGCGCTAATTCTTCACGAACACCATCACGCAACAATTCATCTGTCATGACTACCAATTTCGTTTCGACCGGTTGGCGATTAGGCGGTGGCGTCGCTATAATGGACAAATCTCGAGCGCCCATCAGGGAGAAATGAAGCGTACGCGGGATCGGAGTAGCTGTCAGTGTAAGCACATCCACATCTACCCGCATTTCTTTCAAGCGGTCTTTTACTTTCACCCCAAACTTCTGTTCCTCATCAATAATCATGAGGCCTAAATTTTTGAAATGCACATCTTTATTGACTAAGCGGTGGGTGCCAATTAATATATCTGTTTGTCCATTCGCGACGCGCTCAAGTGTTTCCTTGATTTGTTTCGAAGATTTAAAACGATTGACATATTCTTTTACATGGAAATGCGGCCAGACGATCATGAAATGTCCGGTAATGTTGCATCGCCAATACAGTCGTAGGTACCAAAACAGCTACTTGTTTCGAATCTGCTACTGCCTTAAAAGCTGCTCGAATCGCAATTTCAGTCTTTCCAAAGCCCACATCACCGCAAACCAAACGGTCCATTGGATGAGGTTTTTCCATGTCCACTTTAACGTCTGCAGTTGCCTTAGCTTGGTCTGGCGTATCTTCATATAGGAAGGAAGATTCTAGCTCTGCCTGCAAATAGGTGTCACGGGAAAAGGCAAAACCTGGGGCATTTTTGCGTTTGGCATATAACGAGATCAGCTCCTTCGCAATATCTTTTACCTGCTTTTTAACACGCGATTTTTTATTATCCCATTCTGGAGATCCTAATTTTGACATAGAAGGAGGTGCCCCTTCCTTGCCTGAATACTTAGAAATCTTGTGTAAGGAGTGAATTGAAACCGATAGCACATCATCGTCGCGGTAGATTAATCGAATAACCTCCTGTTCTCCGTTCGACGTGTCGATCAAGTTTAATCCCGCAAAGCGACCAATACCGTAATCTACGTGCGTCACAAAATCGCCCACTTGAAGCGATCGTAATTCCTTCAGTGTTAATGCCTTACTTTTAGAGAATTTATTTTTTTCCTTGAACCGATTAAAGCGATCGAATAATTGATGGTCTGGATAAAATGCAACTAGCGTTTGAGTATCAATAAATCCTTCCCGCAAGGATATTTGTAACGGTTTAAATTGGATACTCGTATTAATCTCGTTGAAAATGACATCAAGTCGTTCCAACTGACGAGGAGATTCGGAACAGATTATGTTTTGAATGCCAGCTGTTTGGTTGTCTAATAGTGCAGCAGCTAGACGTTCAAAATCCTTCTGAAACGCTCCTGGATTTTTGGCCGGATAGGCAATAACTTCCGCTTGCTTGAAATGAGCACGCTTCCCAAATTCAACACATACAAAATCTAGCAAGTGTTTTTTTGTTGACTTCGCCGTTTCCCAACGCTCTTCCGGTCTATTTAAAACGTTGATGTTCGAGCTACTATTCGATTCATAAGCCGATTGGCCTTTGTCGAAATATTGTTCAATGACATCCATTAAAATCGAATGATCTTTGATCCAAATTTTGGTGTTTTCTGGAAGAAAAGTAAAGAACGATTCGCGAGTTTCTTGTACCAATTTCGTTTGCACATCCGGAATGAGGTGCATCGCTGAAACCGATTGAATTGAAAGTTGGGTCTCTGGATGAAACGTTCGGATACTGTCTACTTCATCTCCGAAAAAATCGATACGGTATGGATACTCGGCAGCATACGAAAATACATCGAGGATACCACCACGAACGGAATATTGTCCTGCTTCATAAACAAAATCTGTTCGTTCAAAGTCATATTCGTTCAGCGTTTCTGCGACAAAGTTTCGATCGATTTTATCGCCTACTCGGATCGATAGCGTGTTCTTCACTAAAGATTTCCGATTGATCACTTTCTCAGTCATCGCCTCGGGATAACTGACAATCACCAGGCTTTGGCCTGAAAAATTACTCAAGACATTCAGCACCTCCGCTCGCATGAGGACATTGGCATTGTCGACCTCCTCCCAGACATAAGGTTTCTTATGTGACATGGGAAAAAGTATCACGGCTGCGTCTCCTAGAAGTGATTGCAGGTCATTAAAGAAGTACTGTGCTTCCTCTTTTTCTTCGCAGATAATTAGGTAAGGCGTTTTTTCAGGCAGGGTTGCAGCCATTAAAACGGTATCCAATGCACCGCAGAGGCCCTTGATGTGAAAGGATTGCCCCGATTTGGCCTGCTGAATTTGCTCCGAAATGTATTGAACAATTCCGTCAGACTTGTAAATGGAAAGAAACTCTTTAACAATCATAGTGATCTATACCTGCGAATGGCTTGCAAAGGTAGAAAAATTTATATCTTTGTGCATCCACAAAAAGGGGTGCTCTGAATAAGGGCTGAGATTATACCCAATGAACCTGATACAGGTAATGCTGTCGAAGGGATTTTGTCGAGTTTTTAGCGCTGAAAACTCAGAAAAAATCAAAAAATAAGGGTTATTGTTAAATCATACAGGATTTGACTCCTTTACCTGTTGTTAAACTTTTCAGCTATGAAAAAGCTAACGACGCTGTTTTTTTTATTTTGTACGCATGTGATGTTCGGCCAAAAGGTCGAAGGAATTGTTCGCGACCAGGAAACGCT
>JBEDFG010000235.1:0-3237 GCA_041175285.1 Bacteroidota bacterium
CCAGGCATGGTCACATGCACGTAATTTTCTTTGAGGCCATATTTGGCAATAAATTCTTTCCAAGTCGCATCGGGAACGCCAGGTTCATTGCAGACTGCATAGCGACCAATCTTCAACTGAAGCACTGATTCAGCCATTTTGAGCACTTTTTCAACCTCGGGTACCTCTTTTTGGCAATGCTCGCAGGTAGGTGCGTAAAATACTAAAACGGTATAATCGAAATCTTTCGCAAAGCTGTGTAAATCCACCGACTTGCCTGTTGTATCCGCCAAACTCAACGCGGGACTCAACTGGTTAAGCGGCAAACCGCTCAAGCCATCTAGCTCCTGTAGGAATTCCATTTTGCGTTTTTCAGGCAAAAATTTACATCCGGATTGTTTGACATAACGCGTTAAGAAATACACATAGCCTTCCGTATTGTTCTGGATATTCCGATTTTTCATTAATCGAGCAAAAAAATCAAACGCATATGGGTAAGCTTTCGTATCGCAATTGAATTTTCCTAAAACCAAATCCATGCCCACCTGCATCGAATCCGCCTGCAAGGGATAATAGCTCATGTACTCCGTGAGCGTCGCTTTAAAATTAGGTGTAAACAGATATTTTGGATTGTTGAACGGGATTTCTTCTAGAAATGCCGCACGCTTAGCATAATTTTTTCGATCCGGAATGGAACGGTCTAACGCATTTAAGGATTTAAAATGAATCGCCAAAGCGTCCGATGGCTTCAAGCGTTTTAATGCTTGGGTACGGAATTTGGTCAGGCTGTCCGACTTCATTTTAAAAAATGCCGCGCGGTCTGAATAAGAGAATTTCCTACCAGTTGCTAGCTCCTTTTTGTATAAGGTATCGATAAATGCCAACGACCTCTCCATCCGTTGTTGCAAGATAATCAGGGCCTGAAAGATTCACCGATAGCGAATCATTGTTGTCCAAACAGATCCAAATTTTTGATTTTGTTTTCGGGAAATATAGAAATCCAATATAGAAATCCAATGCCCCCGATGATGGCTTTTTTGCTGACAGACCATCCTGATTTTCGTAGGGAAATGGTGTCTTTGGGCACGTAATTTTGATCGTCATAAACACTTGTACGTACATAAACGATCGAATCAGCCGTGTTTTTGGCAGTTACTTTAATTCGAAATTGGGCCTGGGTTGTTAACGAAATGAAGGTGGCCAACAAGAAAGTAAGTAGGGATTTCATGGGGTAAAGGTAATAAAAAGAGGTCAGTTGTCAGTGGTCAGTGGTAAGTCGCTAGTTATCCTATATTTCAGTCAAAATATGACTAACTATCAGATTATCAGTTATTTATATTTAATTGAATCTTAATTATAGTAGCTTTCAATGCTTTGTAATTCAAATAAATTAACTAATTTTCAATGAAATGTTCAGATGCTTACCGAATCTTAATTCAAGATGGATGGTTCCCGGTTTCGCAACGGGGTTCGCACATTAAACTTTGTCATTTACAAAAGACGGGCTTTATAATTTTCCCAAATCATGGAAGCTCAGAGTTAGCAAAAGGAACAGCAGAGGCATTATTTAAAAAGGCAGGAATAAAATGAAAAATACTGAAAACCAACTTATTTCTTATACGGTCGTAGTTGAAAAATCAAACACAGGATTTTCGGCCTTAGTCAATGAATTGCCGGTTTTCACAACCGGGTCAAATCTTCAGGAAATCGAAGACAATATTCAAGAGGCGTTGCAATTGTATTTAACGGAAAGCTCAAAGTTTGAAATCAAGTTAGTTGTCAATGGATAGTAGCCAGTTGTCAGTAATCAGTGGTCAATTTTCAGGAGCAATAATTTGAAACCTTTAACAAAACTGATGACTAGCTACTGACCACTGCTCCTTACCTCCTCCTCTTCCCCCTCGGAATCACCTTTGAACTGCGCGCACTGCCACGAGGCATATCACGTTTACGCGCACGATTATTCGCGTAACCATTCGAATTCCGCATCCCGATCATCTCCAAATCAATCGTCCGCTTCGCCAAATTTGTGCTCCGGACCTTTACTTTGACCTTGTCACCAAACGTGAAAACACGTCCGTTCGACTTACCCACAATACGGTAATTCTCTTTATCTAAATCGTAAAAATCATCATTTAAATCCACCATGCGAACTAATCCCTCGCATGAAGTATCGCCGATCTCCACAAATAAACCAAACTCCGTCACACCCGTAATGATGCCGTCAAATACCTGCGGCTCATGCAAACTCATATACTCGACCTGCTTGTACTTGATCGACGCACGCTCCGCTTCTGCCGCTAATTTCTCGCGATCAGAACTATGTTTACACTGAATTTCTAAAGGCGCACGCTGTGGAGATTCTCCCCCATCCAAATAATGCTGCAGTAATCGATGTGTCATCACATCCGGGTACCGACGAATCGGACTCGTGAAGTGAGAATAAAACGGAAATGCTAGGCCAAAGTGCCCCACCGCATCCGTACTATACCGCGCTTTAGACATCGTCCGCACCGCTAAACTCTGTAACACATGCTCCTCGCCTTTACCCTCAATCGCGTCCATCAGCGCATTAAATGAATGACTCACCTGCTTCGGCTCTGTCGTCACTTGATACCCAAATTTCTTCGCAAAGGTTGAAAATACACGCAATTTTTCCGGATCCGGCGCCTCATGTACCCGATATACCATGGTATTACGTGGCTCGGTTTGACGCATTTCATGGACAAACGTGGCTACTTTTTTATTCGCCAAAAGCATAAATTCTTCAATCAATTTATGCGCATCTTTTCGTATCCGAGGGTGCACGGCAATGGGCTTGCCGTCAGCGTCCAACTCAAAACGAACCTCCGCCGTTTCAAAATTCACCGAGCCAGTTTTAAAACGAGCCTCGCGTAAAATATGTGCAAACTGATTTAAATGTTTAATAATAGGCTCATACGAATCTGTCACCTCGCCCGTATGTTCGATCAATTCTTGTGCTTGCTCGTAGGCAAACCGACGATCCGAATGGATGACGGTCCGGCCGAACCACTCGTTGACAACCGCTCCCTTTTCATTGAATTCGAAGATGGCGGAGAAGGTTAATTTGTCCTCGTTTGGCCGTAAAGAACATAGACCATTCGATAATTTCTCAGGCAACATCGGCACTACGCGATCCACTAAATACACGGATGTCGCACGCTTATAGGCTTCCTGGTCCAAAACACTTCCTGGTTTCACATAATGTGACACGTCGGCGATGTGCACCCCAATCTC
>JBEDFG010000236.1:0-3272 GCA_041175285.1 Bacteroidota bacterium
AATTGATCACAGACTGCGTTTTCGCAAAGCTGTGTCTTCCTGTGGCAGTGATGTTACTCAAGGCTTTATACGTTTTAAATTAAAATGAAAAATGGCCCGCGGGCACAATTTCTCGCCGTTTTCGACGAAAATTAAAAGCTGAATGCCTCGTAGATGATAAAATGATTTCCCCTTTGCGCCTCCCCTACGATAAGAGATTTGTGTTTCAGAAAAACATTTTTCGGATTCGCCCGGAGGCGTTAACCCTAAAATAGCCTGCAAAAGTAGGGAAAGTTTTTTAAAGTACAAATAGGGGAGGGAAGTTTTTTTCAGTAGTCAGTGGTCAGCGGTCAGTGGTCAGTATTTAGTCCGTAGTCCGTAGGAAAAGAGTCCGAAGGGAGGTAGTCCGGAGTAGTTAGTATTCAGTGGTCAGTCCGAAGTCCGGAGGGAAAGAGTCCGAAGGGAGGTAGTAATCAGTTGTCAGTAGTCAGTGGGAATCTCTTACTTCTCACTTATCACCTCTTACTTCTTACTTCTCACCTCTCACCTCATTATAAGTAAGTAGATACAATGATTTTATTTGGCACTCGTTTACTAACTAAATTTCCCTCCGGACTCTTTTCCTACGGACTACGGACTAAATACTGACCACTGATTACTGACCACTGATTGCTGACCCACCATGCTCCCTCGCCTAACCTACTACCTCCGCTTTACCCTGGGAATGACTCGAGCTGAGATTCGTGGGGTCATTGGTTTATGTATACTTATAGGAGTGGGGATGGGAGTGGATGCAATTTTGAGGTTTCGCGAGCGGCAAGAGACAATGGCTTATTTTAATCCGATTCCAAACAATATCCCAAGCCTTATTATTTTAAAGCGACCTGGGCTCCTCGTTCTCGAAAGCAGGATGATTGGAAGATCGATATGAATGGGGCGGACTCGTTGGCCTGGGTAGCTTTACCTCGAATTGGTCCTGGATTTGCCAAACGTATTTTGAAATTCAAAGAGCAACTTGGGGGCTTTTCAGATGTAGGTCAATTGAAAGAAGTTTATGGGATGGATAATGGATACGGTTTGGGTGGAACGTAATCGAAATCGATTTCGATTAGGAGCGGGTGTGTATCGTTATTTACAAGTGAATCGTTTGCTTTGGCAGGAGTTTCGACATCCTTATTTACCCTATGCGCAGGCTAAGGTTTTTTTGAATTACCGGAGGCAACATGGGGTAGTTCGGGATTATGCAGAATTGAGTCAAATCAAATTGTTGGATATGCGGGTTTGGGAGCGATTGCGTCCATACCTTGCATTTGACCCGTAAAAATTCGTTAAATTTGGGCCAACAAACACTTCAATACATACTATATATATGTCAACAGGCTTTTTTAAAGTACCTACGCCGATTAATGAACCCATTTTAGGGTATGCTTCGGGGTCTGCAGAGCGGACAAAATTGCAACAAACGATTGCAGATTTACGTGCTAAGCAAGTGGAGATTTCGATGCGAATCGGGGGCAAATCGGTGAAAGGCGATAAAAAAATGCCGATGACGTGTCCTCATGATCACCAACACGTTTTAGGATATTATTACGAAGGAGGTAAATCGGAAGTTGCTTCGGCGATTGATTCTGCCTTATCTGCACATAAAGCTTGGTCGAATACCCCTTGGGAGCGTCGGGCTGCTATCTTCTTAAAAGCAGCGGAGTTGTCGGCAACCAAATATCGAATGCAATTAAATGCTCGGACGATGTTGGGTCAATCCAAAAATGCTTTTCAGGCTGAGATTGACGCGGCTTGTGAATGGGTGGATTTTTTACGTTTCAATGTGCATTATGCATCGCAGATTTATGCGGATCAACCGGTTTCATCGCCGGGTGTTTGGAATCGGGTGGAATATCGGGCCTTGGAAGGTTTTGTGTATGCATTGACTCCGTTCAATTTTACAGCGATTGCCGGTAATTTACCAGCGGCTCCCGCATTGATGGGTAATACGGTTGTTTGGAAGCCATCGCCCACTCAAGTTTATTCGGCGGGTTTATTAATGGAGATCTTAGAGGAGGCGGGTTTGCCGGCGGGTGTCATCAATTTGGTATTTGCGGATGGTCCTGAGGCGGGGGATGTTGTGTTTTCGCATCGCGATTTTGCGGGAATTCACTTTACGGGATCGACAGCGGTATTTCAAACGATTTGGAAAAATATAGGAAATAACATTTCGAATTATAAATCATATCCACGGATTGTAGGTGAGACGGGGGGTAAGGATTTTGTGGTTGCTCATCCTTCGGCAGATGCCAAAGCACTAGCTGTGGGATTGATTCGGGGAGCATTTGAATACCAGGGGCAAAAATGTTCGGCTGCATCTCGTGCCTATGTTCCGGCGTCTTTATGGCCACAGGTGGAAGCTTATTTGAAGGAAGATTTAGCGGCTATTCGAATGGGTGGTACGGAAGACTTTTCAAATTTTGTGAATGCGGTGATTGATGCGAAGGCGTTTGGTAAGATTTCAGGATTTATTGCGGATGCGAAAAAGGATGTGGATGTGACGGTTGTGGAGGGAGGTCATTGCGATGATTCGAAGGGATATTTTGTAGAGCCAACGGTACTATTGACAAAAAATCCAAAATCGAGAACGATGGTGGAGGAGATTTTTGGACCCGTATTGACGATCTATGTTTATCCAGATGTGGAGTGGAAGCAAACATTGGCATTGGTAGATGAGACTTCGGCCTATGCATTGACGGGGGCTATTTTTGCACAGGACACGTATGCGCTGGAGGAGGCGAAAGCGGCGTTAGTGAATGCGGCTGGGAATTTATATTTAAATGATAAGTGTACGGGAGCGGTTGTGGGTCAGCAGCCATTTGGTGGTGCGCGTGCATCGGGGACGAATGATAAGGCGGGATCGTATTTGAATTTGTTGCGTTGGGTTTCGCCGCGTACGGTGAAGGAGGTTTTTGTGTCGCCGGTAGATTTTAGGTATCCATTTTTGGGCTAGTGATTTAAGATAGTTTTGTGTAAAAACCTCACAGTTTTCGGCTGTGAGGTTTTTTTATGAATATTTTTCCAATGATTTTCTCTTGATTTTCAATGAATTAGGTTGTTGGTGTTAAATTATTTCGATGTTGGAGTTGGTATTTATAAATTATTCCTACATCTTTGCACTCCCAATCGCTAGGAAAAAGTTCTTAGCGCACAGACTGAGAGATTAGAAGGGTGGATTTTCGGATTCATTTGGAGGTTTTGAGGTTGTAAAAGTTCTTTGACGTGTTGGTAGAAATAAAGACGAGGTTAGC
>JBEDFG010000236.1:3278-3537 GCA_041175285.1 Bacteroidota bacterium
AGACTGAGAGATTAGAAGGGTGGATTTTCGGATTCATTTGGAGGTTTTGAGGTTGTAAAAGTTCTTTGACGTGTTGGTAGAAATAAAGACGAGGTTAGCTATTTAAATTAGCTAATCAGAATAAGTAGCATTCAAGACAAGGATATAGACAATTTTCTTATATTAAAATAAGAGCAGTCAAACATCCAAAGATTATTTACAATGGAGAGTTTGATCCTGGCTCAGGATGAACGCTAGCGGCAGGCCTAATACATGCAAG
>JBEDFG010000237.1:0-5809 GCA_041175285.1 Bacteroidota bacterium
TTTACGCCTTCTGGGGTTCATTTTTCAGAGATTGAATATGCCGTTTCTAAAGGGGCCATTGTGAATTTGGATAATTTGTCGGTATTGGAAAAGTTTGGGGCGACCTATGGATCATCTCAGCCTTGTTTGATTCGAATTAAACCACATGTTTTTGGTGGTGGAAATGAGAAAATAATGACTGCGCATCCAGAGTCTAAATTTGGTATATCAATCCATCAAAAAGCAGAGATTCTGGAGATTGTCGATAAATATAAGATTCAGGTGATTGGCTTACACCAGCATACCGGTTCGGATATCAAGGATGGTAAAACTTTCGAGCAGGCTGCGTCTGCGCTATTTGATTTTGCTTATGATTTTAAGGATTTACAAATTATTGATTTAGGTGGCGGTTTTAAAGTTCCCTATTCTCCTGAAGATCCGGGGGTGAATATGAAGGAAGTTGGACTCATTATGAGCAACGCCTTTCGTGCCTTCTGTCAAAAATATGGTCGCGAATTACGCCTTTGGGTTGAACCAGGCAAGTTTTTGGTCAGTGAATCGGGCACATTTTTAGCGGAAACAAATGTTGTTAAACGCGATCCTGTGAAAACATTTGTGGGTATTAATTCGGGTTTGAATCATTTAATTCGCCCGATGATGTACGGATCGTATCATTATATTTTCAACGCGTCGAATCAAGATAAGTCGAAACAGGAATCATATAGGGTAACGGGTTACATCTGTGAGACAGATACTTTTTCATTTGATTATTCAGGAAAGCAAGATGAAAGATTGTTGAATGAGGTCAATGAAGGTGATATCATCGCGATGGCGAATGCAGGTGCTTATGGTTTCACCATGGCTTCACATTATAATTCCCGTTTTCTTCCAGCAGAGGTTTTAGTTGATGGGGGAGTCGCACGCGTCATTCGCAAGCGTGAAACCATGGAGGATTTGTTGCGGGGGCAAGAGGAGTAAGAGTTAAGAGGTGAGAAGTGAGAGGTAAGAGGTAAGAGTCTATTTTATACTAGTTATTCACCTCTTAGCTCTTACCTCTTACTTCTTACCTCAATATAGCACCCACGTATCTTTCGAACCGCCGCCTTGCGAGGAATTGACTACTAAAGAACCTTTACGCAATGCCACGCGTGTTAATCCGCCCGGCATTACTTTTACTCCATCACCGTAAAGTATATATGGGCGCAGGTCCACGTGCCGGCCTTCTGCATGGTCATCTATTAAACAAGGTACGCGAGATAAAGAAATTGTCGGCTGCGCGATGTAATTACGCGGATTCTTAACAATATATTCTTTGAATTTTTCTTGTTCTTCCTTTGTTGATTTTGGTCCGATCAACATACCATAGCCACCTGCTTCATTGGCCTCTTTGACCACTAATTTTTCAATGTTGGCCAATACATATTCCAAATCCGCTGGCTCACTACAAATGTAGGTTTTGACATTTTTGATGATCGGCTCTTCGTTTAAATAGTATTTAATGATGCGAGGGACATAGGCGTAAATGACTTTGTCATCAGCGACACCCGTTCCAGGCGCATTGGCAATCGCTACTTTACCATTTTTATAGACTTCGAATATTCCAGGAATACCGATCATAGAATCCGGATTGAATGCTAATGGATCTAAAAACGTATCATCGATCCGACGGTAAATCACGTCCACAATTTGGAAACCTTTTGTAGTTCGCATTTTGACATAACCCTCGTGAACCACTAAATCACGTGCATCCACTAATTCAACTCCCATTTGTTGAATTGTAAATTCCAGGCGTCAAAACCACGACTGTTGGTTCCGGTCTATCGCTGATGAAACGCAGCATTTCCAGTAATTTATGTGGATAATCGGAAATCGGACGGATCTGTGTTTTGGCAACAACTTCGGGAAATGTTTGCTTCAATAATTCGCGATTTTCCATCATGTAAGACACCCCGGATGGGCAACGTAAATTGTCTTCCAGAATCATGTATTCGCCATCTGCTCCACGGATTAAATCGGTACCAGTAATGTGTATGTAGATGTTTTTAGCTGGTTTGATGCCGATACAGGGTCTTAAAAAGTCTTTAGATGACTCAATAACCTCCCGGGGAATAATTCCGTCTTGGATGATTTTTTGATCTGAATAGATGTCATTTAAAAACAAATTTAATGCGGTGATTCGCTGAACGAGGCCCTTTTCGATCTTTTCCCATTCCTTCGCTTCCACGATCCTTGGAATAATATCTACGGGCATAATCCGTTCAGTACCTTCGTTTTCGGAATAGACGTTGAACGTAATGCCCATCGCCATTAATGCTCGCTCAGCAGATTGCTGGCGTCTCGTAAATTCTTCTTTGGTTAGATTTTCTACTCGGTCCTTGAAATGAGCATATCCTGCTCGGACTTGACCCTCGGGAGTGAACATTTCATCAAAAAATCCCTCCGCATCGTAATTGTTAAATGAAAAATTCATAGGCTGATGTACATGTAAATGCTTGATGTTCAAATAATTTAAAACTTAATTTTTGATTATCGGAATCGATTTTATGATTTTTTTATTTTTTGCTAAAAATATACTTTTTAATAGTAGAAATTTACCATTTTCGACCAATTTTGATTGTATTTTTGTGCCATGATTCTATTGAATTTCCTCTATTTCGAAAGCCCGATTGGTATTATCCGTGTTGAATACGCACAATCTGGTATGCATAGTTTACGGTTCGTACCTACCAAAGGCGAAAATCATTCCGATGATCCCCAAATGGAGGAAAAGATACTTAACGACCTTCAGTCCTATTTTAATAATCCTGCTCATCGCTGGGAAACACCCATCGCGTTGCATTTAGGAACGGAATTTCAAGAAAAAGTATGGCTTGCCTTGCGAATGATTCCAGCAGGAGAGGCGAGAAGCTATCAAGAAATTGCGCAGTTAATTGGCCAGCCAAAAGCTGCCCAAGCCGTAGGGCGCGCGAATGGTCAAAATCCACTTTTACTTCGTGTGCCTTGCCACCGAGTTATTGGTTCTGATGGATCAATGGTAGGCTATGCTGGGGAATTGTGGCGAAAAGAATGGTTGTTGAACCATGAGGGTTTTGAAGGGGTAAACCAACAAATGACTTTGTTTGCAGATGGAGAATGAACAGATAGTTGACGCACTAGAACTGCTCGTCAAATTATGGGATGTACACGGTTTAAATGAATTCAAAAGTAAAAACTTGAGTTTTGCGGCGCGTGGTTTGGATAAATTTCCGGGTCGCATAGCTAATTTGACCGAAGATGAATTATATGCCATACCTGGTGTAGGTAAAGTTGTTATCCAAATTGTACGCGATATCGCGCAAACGGGCACCTGTCCAGATTTGGAGGCGATGATCGAACAAAGCCCGCCTGGTATTTTAGATTTATTGAAAGTTAAAGGACTAGGCCCTAAGAAAGTAGGACTTGTCTGGAAGGAGTTAGGAATTACCGAACTAGACGATTTGTTGGCGGCATGTGAATCAGGCCAGTTGGAACAATTGAAAGGCTTCGGGAAGTCTGTGACAGAAAATGTACGTACCTACATTTTATTTCTCCAGGAAAATCGCAAGAAAATGCGGATCAATAAAGCGGAAATGCTTAGCGATGATTTACTAAATCTACTGGCACCTAAATTCAGTAAAATCGCTGTTTCTGGTGAATTGGCTCGCGATTGTGAGGTGATCAGTGCCTTGGTTTTTGTTGCTCAAACGTATGATATTTTTGGTAGTCAATCGTTGATAGAGGAAATCCAAGGGTTTCAGACAGATCATCAGCAGTCCTCACCATTTACTTGGCGCGGTCATTTTGAAGGACATTTAATCCCGATTGATATACATTTTACCGATGCTTCGCAATTTGACATGATGGTTTATCAGTGGTCGGCACACCCTGAACATCTCGGTCAAGTCAACTACTTCAAATTGAAAAACGTGCTTGAGGAGTTTAGTTGGAGTGAAAAACATTCATCGGATGAGCTCATTGAAATGGCTGATTTGAAAGGTTGTGTACACAATCACTCTACCTACTCGGACGGAAAAAATACCCTTTTAGAGATGGCTGAGGCCTCTCGAGCGATGGGTTTGCAATATTTTGGTATTGCAGATCACTCACAATATGCAGCGTATGCAGGTGGTTTGAAGGAAGAGGATTTGCAGTGCCAACATGCCGAAATAGATTCCTTAAATGCTCAATGGTCAGATTTTAAGATATTGAAAGGAATTGAAGCGGACATTTTGCCGGATGGTAGTTTGGATTATAATCCACGGATTTTGGCAAGTTTCGATTATGTGGTTGCCTCGGTTCATGCCCAACTGGTCATGGATCAAGATCGAGCTATGGAAAGGTTGTTGAAGGCCATTGAAAATCCATATACCTCGATTTTAGGCCATCCGACCGGTAGGCTGCTATTGACACGTGCTGGTTATCCAATTGATACATTGAAAATACTGGATGCTTGCCGTGCTAATGGCGTCAGTATTGAGTTAAATGCGAGTCCTTACCGCTTGGATTTGGATTGGCGTTATATCTATGCTGCGATGGAAAAGGGTGTGTACGTATCGATTAATCCCGATGCCCATAAAATTGAGGGACTAAAAGATATGGAATATGGTGTTCGGGTAGGACGCAAGGGTGGCTTATTAAAAAGCTTGACCCTGAATGCGCTCCCGCTTCCTGAGATTATGAAATTCTTCTCTAAAGCCTAGAAATTTGGTTTTAAAAGGTATTTGGCATAGAATTCATCAATGATTTTAACGGCATCTGTGGGTGTATCCACCACCGCAAATAATTCCAGGTCTTCGGCGTGAATATTGCCATGCCCCACCATCGTATTCTTCATCCAATCGAGCAATCCAGTCCAATATTCGGAGCCAACTAGCACCACCGGAAAACGTCCAATTTTGTGCGTTTGAATAAGCGTTAACGATTCAAACATTTCGTCTAACGTACCGAATCCGCCAGGCATAATAATGAATCCCTGGGAATATTTTACAAACATGACTTTGCGAACAAAAAAGAAATCGAAATTCATGTTTTTGTCGGCATCTATAAACGGATTTGGCGTTTGTTCAAAAGGCAATTCGATATTCAAACCTACAGAACGGCCATTTTCGCTTTTAGCACCTTTATTTCCAGCTTCCATAATCCCGGGTCCTCCACCCGTAATGACACCGTAGCCATGACGGACTAATTTGGCAGCAATTTGTTCGGCTAACTGGTAATATTTGTCATTGGGTGAGGTTCTAGCAGAACCGAATATGGAAACGCAAGGCCCAATTTTGGATAAATGATCAATGCCTTGCACAAATTCACTCATGATTTTAAATATGCGCCACGACTCCTCTGATTTTATTTCAGACCAGGTTTTGTCTCCAAATACCTTTTTGATTCGGTCTTCCTCTTCTTGCCAATTATCTGACATAATTTTATCTGTTTGTTCTGTGCAAATGTAACCGATATCTCCGACCTTTGTCAAAATTTATACCCATTCATTTTATGACTTTATCTAAATCCTTTGCCGTAGGTGGTGATCATGCTGGTTTTGACTACAAAGATCAATTAATTGATTTTTTGAAAGGCCAAGGTTTCTCCGTATTGCGGAACCTATTCCGCTGATTCTGTGGATTATCCTGATTTTGCCCATCCTGTTGCCAATGCAGTTGAGTCTGGTGAAGTTTCTTGGGGTTTGTTATTATGTGGAAGTGCGAATGGTGTAGCAATCACAGCCAATAAGCATCAAGGTATTCGCGCTGGATTAGCCTGGAATGTTGAGGTCGCTAAATTAGTTCGTCAGCATAATGACGCTAATGTCATTTGT
>JBEDFG010000238.1:0-2621 GCA_041175285.1 Bacteroidota bacterium
GCATGAGTACGAGGGATAGAAAACTTGCTTGCATGCGGAAATTTTTGAACCTTGCTGGAAAATAAGTTAAAATTTGGTTGCTATCCTAAAATTATTGGTCCGTCTGGCTTTGTGGATTTTTTGTCCGCGGGTTCGAATTCAAGGGGCTGAACTCATGGCTGACAGAGGACCTTTGCTGATCGTAGCCAATCATCCAGATTCATTCTTGGATGCTATTATTTTAGGGGCTTATTATCCTCGTAAGCTTCATTTTTTAGCAAGAGGGGATGTATTTCGCAAACCGCTTTTCGGCTTCATATTGCGATCGATCGGGATGATTCCGATACATCGGGCGCGGGAGGGGCGAGAGCATTTACATTTAAATGAGGGAACTTTTCAGGAGTCTGTCGAAGTGCTCCGACGAGGCGATGGCTTATTAATATTTATTGAGGGGATCTGTCTATTAACCCACGAAATCCAACCATTTAAAAAAGGGGCGACTCGCATATTGGAAGCAGCACATGCTGAGGGAATACAGCCTAAGATTCATGTCGTAGGTTTGGGCTATTCAGATTTTCGAGCATTTGGAAAGGCGGTCCAAATATCGATTGAGTCATTTTCGGAGGAACCGATTTTTGATCATGCGCGGCATCGGTTGGATTTTAATGAGGCTGTGCGAGTACAGATGGCGCGATTGGTCAAAGTTCCAGAGGAGGGGGTGTCCCTCAGAAAAGGGCTATTTTACTACTTGAATCTCCCCTATTTCCGCTTGATAAGTAATTTTGTATGGAGCCGTACGGCTGGAACAGTATTTTATGATTCGGTACTTTTCGGCGTATTATTGTTTACATACCCGGTCTATTTACTTGGTTTTTCTGCTGTTTTATTTGGGAGTTTAGATATACCCATGTTGGTTACCATGCTGGCTTTACCCGTGGGATTTCGTTTAACAAGTATTCGAGTGAATAAAAAATAATCAGAAAACGCATCAAAAAGGTCTTCATATAGGGACAAGCGTTTCAAATTTCCCCCTTACCTTTGCCAAACCTTGGAGGATTGGCAAAGGTAGCGAGGGAAGAATAACTTATTTACAAAATGACACATAGTTTAGGCATATGTCTATGGTTTGATAAGCAAGCTAAAGAGGCATTTACATTTTACGAGTCGGTATTTACTGACATCCAACTCATTTCTGAAAATCCGTTTACGGTCAATTACACCTTGGCGGGAAGGCGATTCATGAACCTCAATGGAGGGCCTGAGTTCAAAATCAATCCATCCATCTCTTTTTTTTACAATGCGGAGAGCGAGGAGGAAATCGATCGCATTTGGGCCAAATTAACGGGAAACGGCAAAATCATGATGCCATTAAATACCTATCCATGGAGTAGTAAATATGGTTGGGTTGCGGACCGATTTGGGGTGAATTGGCAATTAATGTTGGACCATGAAGCGGGAGATAAATTATACCCAAGCATGATGTTTACGGGTGACAATAATGGAAAAGCGGCAGAGGCGATTGAATTTTACAACGCAATTTTCCCAGATTCAAAAACCGTTCGATTAAGCCCATATGGAGAAGGCGGAGCAGATGTTGCTACGCACCTAAATTATGCCCAATTTGAGCTGAACAATCAAACTTTTGGCGCAATGGACAGCTCTCACATGCATGAATTCCAATTTAATGAAGGGGTTTCACATATTGTCATTTGTGACACGCAAGAGGAAATAGACCACTATTGGAATTCTTTAACGACCGGTGGTTCAGAAGGAAAATGCGGTTGGCTTAAAGACAAATACGGTGTTTCCTGGCAAATTGTCCCGAGTTTATTAGGCAAATACATGAATAATCCAGCAACTGCCCCAAAGGCAACCTATGCCTTTTTACAAATGTCAAAATTCATCATCGCGGATTTAGAGAAAGCCTGTGAAAATTAGCTAATTTTGATATTGCATAATTAGACAACATGACTAAAAAGTATGATTTCCTGATCGTGGGCGCCGGATTTTTCGGCAGTATTTGTGCCCGTGAATTAACTGATCAAGGATTTTCGTGTTTGGTCATCGAAAAGCGTGAACATATAGGTGGCAATTGCTACACGGAAAAGCGAGATGATATTCATCTGCATGTATATGGCGCGCACATTTTCCATACGTCCAACGAACGTGTTTGGAATTGGATAAATCAATACGCGACTTTTAACCATTATACAAATCGGCCCATCGCCAATTACAAAGATGAATTGTTCGCGCTGCCATTTAACATGTGGACGTTTAACCAACTTTGGCAGGTAAATACGCCAGAAGAGGCACTAAATACGCCAGAAGAGGCACAAAAAATCATCGCTGAACAAGGAAAAGACATCCAAGATCCACAAAATTTAGAGGAGCAAGCCATCAAGTTGGTAGGTAGGGACATCTACGAAAAATTGATCAAAGGATATACTGCCAAACAGTGGATGAAGGACCCCAAAGAACTCCCAAAAGAGATCATTAAACGCCTCCCTGTTCGCTATACATTCGATACTAATTATTTCAACGACCGCTTTCAAGGAATTCCAGAGGGTGGTTACACACAGATTTTTGAGAAATTATTGGATGGTATTGAGGTACGTTTGAATGTAGATTATCTGGCAGATAAG
>JBEDFG010000239.1:0-3186 GCA_041175285.1 Bacteroidota bacterium
GCCTGGATCTGGTTAGGTGATAATGCCTACAATAATGGCAAAGATGAGGAATATCAAAAAAATGTGTTTGATGTGTATCAGTCGGCATTTTTACAGAACCTTCCCATCTATCCTTCACCGGGTAATCATGATTATGGTGGGAAGCATGATCCGAAAGAACCGCCTTATTTCAAGATTTTTAATATGCCTATCGAGGGACAGGCGGGTGGAGTTCCTTCGCACGCCGAATCGTATTATTCGGTCAATTATGGCCCCGTGCATTTAATTGCATTGGATACGGAGATGCGGGATGAAACTGGATTGCAGCTGATGGATGGGAAAGGCATGCAATATGATTGGTTGAAGTCGGATTTGGCGGCCAATAAATTACCTTGGGTTGTGGTCTATTTTCATAAACCACCTTATTCCAAAGGATCACATGATTCGGATGTAGAATTAGATATGAAGCATTTGCGGGAACATGTAAACCCGCTTTTTGAGCAATTTAAAGTGGATTTGGTGATCGCCGGACATAGTCATGTGTATGAACGCAGTTATCCGATGCGAGGACATTATGGCGTGAATGAAACGTTTGATGCAGCTACGCATGTGGTGGCTCAAACCACTTCTGCCAATCACTATGTGGTTGGTCCCAAAGGCCAAGGTGTCATTTATGTGGTGAGTGGTTCGGGAGGGAAATTTGGAGGTCAGCGACCTGGTTATCCGATGAAGTCGTCGGTGTACACCAATAATTCCATCGGAGGATCTGTCATCTTAGATGTGGATAAGCGATCTTTTCGTTTGCGTTGGTTGCAATCGGATGGGGTAGTGGGTGATGAATTTGTGATAGAAAAGCGGTAAGTTATTTAAATGGATTGCGTTCAATCCATTGGGCTTCAGGTTCAAGAAGGTTAAAAAAGTAGCCTAGTTTTTGATTGATCCATTTGTTTTTGTGTTCCATCCAGCCGAATAATTGTTCTGGTTTGGCGCCAACGGAGCTTTTTATTTCCAATGCGGTACGTCCCGTCCAAAGTTGATGCGCAAGAACCCATTATGAATACTGCAACCGATCATGTCGTACAACATATTCAGGTAGAGCATTTTCTCCTTTTGGATTTTTTCGTCGTAGCCTAGGAAATAGGTTTCTAGAATTTCGTCGTGGTGGATCAGCGTATTAAATCCGATTACTTCTCCGTTTTCAAAATAGGCGAAAAAGCGAAAGGCGTCTCCTAGTTCTTTTTTGAGGGAGTAGAAATGATTTTTCGCAAGGAAAAAGGTATTGAATGGTGCGTGATCTGCGACGTGACGGTAAAGTGTATAAATTTCGTCTTCGAGTTGGTTGATTTCTTCCAGCGTTAATTGGCGCTTTTCGATGCCATCTGCCTTTTTGCGCGCACGTTTATATTGATCTCGGTACTTTTTGGTTAGGGCATCTACGTAATCAGATTCTTTGGTCCATTCAGCTCGTAGCTTTAGGAACATATTGGGCTGAGAGCTGAATTGGAGGCTTTTTTGGAAGGTTATCTGGTCAAAAAGATGGCAATCTGTGGACTCGAAATCCTTGAAAATATTCAAGTGAGGTGCTGGATTGATTTCAGTTACGAGTTTTTTTAGACCCGCCAGGATTTCGGTTTTGTTGGCCTCCGAACTAAACGAAATGGCATGTTGGCCTGTCAACATATTATTCCCTATGATCGTGAGTTTCGATGAATAACGCTTGAATAAAAAGTTTCGAAGAACGTTTAATGCTCCATGGTCCCGACTGCCAAACCCAGCTAATTTCCCTAAATCGAGATGTTGCAACATGGCTGTGGCGATTAATTCATCAGCTTGGTATATACCGATGAATTGGCATGTAATATTATCGGGGGCTGAATTTTCTAATACGTGCAGGTAGGCTGATTGCAGGAATAGGCTTTGTTGGGATACCTGATCCCATTCCATTGGAAGCGCGGCGGTAGACTCGAAAATGCGGTAATGGTAGTTCAATAAATGTTGTTTTCGAATGGTAAACCGCTAAAGAGGCCTTTTTGTTCCACTATATCGGTAGAGACGCGATACTTTTATCGTTCAGTATTCAGTGTCCAGTATCCAGTATTCAGTATTCAGTATCCAGTGTCCAGTATTCAGTATCCAGTATCTAGTAACCAACATCTAGCGTCTAACGTCCAGCGTCTAGCGTCTAACTTCCAGCGTCTAACGTCTAACGTCTAGCGTCCAGCGTCTAATTTGTGTGGCCCCGCCGGGAATCGAACCCGGATCTAGCGTTTAGGAAACGCCTATTCTATCCGTTGAACTACAGCGCCAATACTCTTACCTCTTACCTCTTACTTCTCACCTCTTTTTAATTCTCCGGAACAACCCCATCATTATATCCCATCAAGTGGTTGGTATCCAACCAGTTCGGGAATATTTGAAAGTGTTTTTCCTTAATAATATCCATCACCATGCCACGTAATTCGGCCAAATTAGAACGTTGTTCCGCCGAGATAAATACAGTCTTAGGTGTATTCGTTTGCCAGTGAGATTGCTTCAAGAAGCGAGTCACACGTTCCATTTTAGTTAACTCTGGATTTCCATCTTCATCTACCGCAGCCCCCTCAAAGAAAACATCCTCCACGTTATAAAGGTCAATTTTATTGAACACTAGGATCGTTGGCTTATCTCCGGCCCCCATTTCATTCAAAATTCCTTGTACCACTTCAATCTGCTCCTCAAAATTGGGATGCGAAATGTCAACTACATGTAGTAAAACATCTGCTTCACGAACCTCGTCCAAGGTGGACTTAAATGATTCAATTAATAGGGTAGGGAGTTTACGGATAAAACCTACCGTATCAGTTAACAGAAATGGGATGCTATCCCAAACCACTTTACGGACGGTTGAGTCCACGGTAGCGAATAATTTATTCTCAGCGAAAACATCCACTTTGGCTAATTTCTGCATCAGGGTCGACTTGCCTACGTTTGTGTAGCCTACGAGTGAAACACGAACCATGCGGTCGCGGTGCTTGCGTTGCGTAGACGATTGTTTGTCGATGTTCTCTAGTTTATCCTTCAAGAACGCAATCCGATCATTCGCAATACGTCTATCTGTTTCCAATTCTTTCTCACCCGGACCACGCATACCCACACCACCTCGTTGTTTCGAAAGGTGAGACCACATACGGGTCAAACGAGGCAACATGTATTGGTATTGGGCTAGTT
>JBEDFG010000240.1:0-2582 GCA_041175285.1 Bacteroidota bacterium
TTCAGGTTCAAAGGTGAATTTACGACCAATAGTAAAATTGATGATGGTTGCTGGTTTTCCAAGCGTAAATATTGGAACGATTGAAATACCATTGTTGGTGATCATTGCCGTAGTTGCAAATTGGATCGGTTTGGAAGTAGAATCGGCGGGGGTTTCGGCTAAGCAGTTCCAACTGATACATAAAAGAGATAAGAAGCAAATTTTTTTAAATGACATAAAGGGGGTGGGTTAACTTTTAGCAAGTTGTTCTAATGCGGCGGCTGTGTAGCGCGTACCTTGAATCTCAATTTGACTGGTGGCTTCCGAGATGGATTCAATCTCATTTGAGCTTAGTCGGAGTTGAGACGCATCAAAATTTTCATGCATTCGATGCATTTTTGTAGTTCCTGGAATTGGGACGATCCACGGCTTTTGAGCGAGCAGCCATGCCAAACAAATTTGAGCTGGTGTTGCATCATTTGCGGAGGCAATCTGTTTAAGCAGGTCAACCAATTTTTGATTGTTTTTTCGTGCTTCTTCCGTGTAGCGGGGAACAGTCCTACGAAAATCAGTTTCGTGAAAATCCGTTGTTTCATCTATGGCCCCGGTTAAAAACCCCTTTCCTAGTGGGCTAAATGGCACAAATCCAATGCCGAGCTCCTCAAGCGTCGGAATAATTAACGCCTCCGGCTCTCGCGTCCAAAGCGAATATTCACTTTGTAAAGCTGTTACAGGCATTTCAGCATGCGCCTTACGGATGTTAGTTGCACCTGCCTCCGATAATCCAAAATGTTTTACTTTACCTTCGTTCACGAGGTCTTTTACTGTACCGGCTACATCTTCGATCGGTATTTCTAAATCCACACGATGCTGATAAAATAAATCGATGGCCTCAATTTTCAATCGTTTAAGCGAGGCTTCTGCCACGCGGCGAATGGTTGCTGGCGAGCTATCCAGTCCTTTCATTTTATATCCGTCATTGGGGTCCAATCGGAAACCAAATTTGGTGGCAATAACTACTTCATTTTTGAAGGGGGCGAGCGCTTCGCCAACTAATTCTTCGTTGATGAAGGGGCCATAGACTTCTGCTGTATCAAAAAATGTAATACCTTTTTCGACGGCTGCGTGGATCAGTGCAATCATTTCAGCTTTGTCTGCCGGAGGTCCGTAGCCAAAACTCATTCCCATGCAGCCTAATCCCATGGCGGATACTTCCAATCCTTGATTTCCTAGTTTACGCTTTTCCATCGGTTAGTTGGTGTCTAAATTTAAGCGGACTCACGCCCACATGTTTCTTGAAAAAATGATTGAAGTAACTAATTTCATTAAACCCAAGGGCATCTGAAATCTCCGTGATACTCCAGTCGTTATGACGCAAAATCATTTTAGCTTCTTGGGTCACCCGTTCTGCAATGACTTGCGAGGTCGTTTTATTCGTAACTTCTTTGATGGCCCGATTCAAATGGTTCACATGAATCGATAGCTGCTTCGCGAAGTCTGAAGCTGTTTTTAATAGCATTTTCGGGTGAGAGCCCTCTATTGGAAATTGGCGTTCGAGTAGTTCCAAAAACAACATCGATATTTTCTGATTGGCATTTCCCGGTGCATATTTGGAGGTATTAGTGGGCTCCATTTTCAGCGCCGTATGCATCAGCTCTAACGCGATGTTGCGAAGTAAATCGTATTTGTGAATGTATTCCGTGCTGATTTCAACCAACATCTTTTCGAAGAGTTGGGCGCAGTTTTGGTAGGCTGTTTCGGTCAATTCAAATACAGGAATGCCTTGCGGCTGAAAGATCGAATAATTGTTGATGTTGCCAAATTGCCTAAAAAAATCTTGGTTGAAAATGCAGAAATAACCAGAGCTAATGTGTTCTGTATTCTCCCATTTGTATGGAATGAGCGGATTTGAAAAAACGATTGCGCGCTCTTTGACCTCAATGACTTTATTTGCGAAATAGATTTTTCCTTGCCCATGGACCAGCGTGATTTTGTAAAAATCGCGTCGACGGTACGGTATGGGCTTTGCGAAATGTCCGATGTAAGGGTCGAGTTGGAAGACATTAAAATGTCCCCAATTTTTCGCTAAATCCTCGGGCACCCAATTAAACTTTGTTTTATAAAAATCTGCTAAATTTTCTACCTTTTCCATACGGATTAAATGCGATGTAAGCGCTTATTGAAAGTATAGGCAAGTTGAATATTCCAAAGAAAATCTTTGCTGACGATATCTGATTTGATTTTTCGATTTACGATGGAGGAAATTGTAAACGGCAGATTTTTATTGGTCAGCCCGTTGTGTAAAAACCATCCACATGATCGATGTTCAAATAATATATTTGGGGGTATAGCCTCAAAAAGGTGCTTTTTCCTATCGGTATGTTTGATATCGTAGAATTCAGTGTTATGAAATTCGTCCAGTTATTTGATCCTGGAGTAAGTCCATGGGAAACAAGGTAGTAGGCGCCAATGGCTACATGTTCTGTTAGTTGGTAATTAGGAACCCATTCCGAGGCGATGAATTGCTGGGGATTAAGTACATCTTTTGCCACACCTAGTCGATCATAAGCGACAGCATTTCGGAATGCTACGGATGTATTACC
>JBEDFG010000241.1:0-3751 GCA_041175285.1 Bacteroidota bacterium
TAATGTTGGATCAGCTCCTCGCGGATTGTACCCGAACCAAAACAAGACACATATTCTGCTTCCAAACGCAATAAACCGGCCACCGGGCCTACGCAGTGCGTCGCGTAATGCATGGGAGGTAATCCCGGCCAATAATCCGGCCAGCCGTCCATGTCTTGTTGGTGAGATGCCTTCAGGAACTGAATTTTCCCTAATTCACCTTTTTCATAAAGCTCTTTGATGTACAAAAATTCACGGGCATAGACCACGGTTTCCATCATCATGTATTTTTTCCCCATGCGCTTGCTGGCTTCCACAATCGCCTTGCATTCTTCCACGGTAGTTGCCATGGGAAGTTGCCATGGGAACGGTACAAGCCACGTGTTTTCCGGCGTTCAAGGCCTTCAAAGATTGCTCCGCGTGTAAGTGAATCGGGGAGTTGATGTGAACGACATCCACATTCGGGTCTTGAATCAATTGCTCAAAATCCGTGTAACGGGTTTCGATGCCGTATGCATCACCAATCGAGTTGAGTTTTTCTTCGTTTCGTTGGCAAATGGCATACATATTTGCCAAAGGGTGTTTCAGATAAATGGGAATGAATTCCGCTCCAAATCCCAGGCCGACGATGGCTACGTTGTATTTTTTCATAGGTTTAGGTTATGCTTGCGATGGCTCGCTTGTTAAATCCCCAGGTTAAAACCTGGGGTTATATGTTTTCTTTTATTTTTTGCCCTAGGCTTTTGTTTTATAACCCTAGGCTTTAGCCTAGGGATATCAAATGCCGATACGACTCACGAATCAGCTCCCGCTCATTTTCAAACATTTTACGCCAAATATGGGCTGCCGGAAGTTTTATCCCAAAGGATTCCACGACGATCCAACCTTGGTAATTCAATTCATCTAAAGTAAGTAGCAGTCCGGCAATATCTACCTGCCCTTGACCCAAAATTCCACGGGTACTTTCAGAAATTTGGATGTGCGGCGTTTTGTCGGCGATCCGTTTCAGCGCTTCCGAGGTATTTTTTTCTTCGATGTTCGCATGGAACGTATCGTACATGATGCGGACATTCGGTTGATTGATTTTTTCCACCAAAGCATATAATTCATCCGCACAGGATACCAAATAACTTTCGAATCGATTTAAATATTCGAGGCAAATGGTGATGTTTTTAGCTGCGGCGTAGTTGGCCGCCTCACGAACACCCTCCATGGCCCAGTTGATTTCTTGTTCTGTCGCGGGCTTTCCGGTAAATACACCTAATGCCGAGTGGATGGGTCCTGAAATATAAGGAGATCCTAAATACGCTGCGATGTTGATTGTGGCTTTGATGTATGCTAAACCCGCATTTCGAACAGCAGGATCTGGGGAAATCAAATTCTCGCTAGGTCCTGCAATTCCGCAGGCAAAAATTTGCAAACCGAGTCGGTCGGCTTCGTTTTTCCAAGCCTCCCAGTGCGCTATATCCGTGTTGAATATAGGTATCTCGATGCCTTGATAGCCGGTTTCGGCGATAAAGGCTAATTCAGCTAATACGTTTTGATCCATCTCCGGCCCGAAGACGAGCAGGTTCATCGCGATGGGGTGTTTCATGTTGAATAGGTTTGCGGGGCAAGTTAAGAAAAAAATGGATGTTTTGTAAAGACGCGATACTTTGCGTCTAGTCCCCAGGTTAGGTATCGCGCACAGAACTCCCCAGACTAAAGTCTGGGGTTATATAGATAGGGTTTCTGGGTCGTGTCTAGTCCCCAGGTTAAAACCTGGGGTTAATAACCCTAGGCTTCAGCCTAGGGATTTCGGTATCGCGCATAGAACTCCCCAGACTAAAGTCTGGGGTTAAAAAGAACCACTTCGGACTATTTCCCTTCGGACTGACGACTATTGACTAGCGACTATTGACTTCGCATCTTTAAAAACTGCTGCATCATCACCGTGTTTTTAATAAAGTCATTATTCAAGGTTATTTGCTTAAGTTTTGATTTTCTTTAAATAAGAAATGGAAAATCCTGTCAGTGCCGAAATTTCTTGTTCACTGCAATTTTGCTTTCTCATTTTTTTTACTTTTTCAATTCTTAAGTTTCGAATTAGCTCACCAAGTTGCAGGTTAATTAGAACTTTATTAATTACGTGTAAATTAGTTTGAAAGTGTTCTGTAATACTTAGTATTGTAGCATTGGCTAAGTTTTGTTTAATGTAATCCTCCAGTGAATCTCTTGTAATTTTTACGGCGATATGAATCTCTTTGTACTTAGCTTTTGCTCTTTTATAATTGTAAATGAGCAATGCAATCAGTAGTATTGATAGAATACTAGTGAAAATAAAATGTATAAAGTATGGCGATTGGGTAGTTTTGATTTCTTCATAAATTTCATTTTGCTCATTTGTTTCAATTAAATCTGTTAATTGTTTGTTGGTAAGGGCGTAATATCCAGAAACGGTTCCTAAAAATATACTATCCTTCGTTATTTTGTAAGCTTTGTCATTGAATTCATCTTGAATGACATTTTTTTTGACTTGGCCTGATAAAGTATTAATTGCGCTCAATCCTGTATTAGAAGTAATCAAAAGGTAATTTCCTAGCCAAATTAACTGATGATTTCCTATCATATTACTCAGGAGTATCTCCTCGGTGTATGTATTATCTGAGTGCTTTTGAACTAATAGTAATTTATCATCTGTTAATACATATACTCTAGCCAATTCTTCGTAGGCGATATCTTTTATGGAACCATTTTTAGTGTTGATTTCAAATAATTTTTTTAACGACTTACTTGAGATTTGATACTGATAAATTATGTTATTGAAGCCAAATATTAGTTTAGTAACACGATTATTCGATTTGTTGAAATTTACTTCAATGATACAAAGGTTGGGATCGTTATTGCCTTTAATTATCCAACTTGATCTTCCCTTAAAATTGGTATAAAGGAGTCCAGATGTTGTAACAAGTATATAATTTTGGTCATCAATTTTAATCGCATCACGAAATGAACCGGTATTAGCCCTTCCGAAAGCTTTCTGGAAGTCTTTTGGGGTTTCGTAAATTTCGCTATTCCCATCATTAAAGAGTCTGACAATCCCATCAAAACATATGATTGTTTCCTTGTCAAATTCTTTAATGTAACCATTGCAAAAAGGCGGGTATTCGATTTTTTTATTTTTATAAAAAACGCCGCTGTAAGTTCCAAGGTAATTATTGGTAATAGATCTCACACTTAAGCTATCCGCTTGTTTGGCTAGTTTTTTATCAAACAAAAATAATTTACCGTTGGATGTAATTAGAATTTGGCTCTTAAAGCTAACGCCAACAATAGATTGGTTTTTATATCCATCAGGCATTAGCGAATTGTAAAAAGGGGTTTGATAGCCAATTTTAAAATAATTTCGACATGTTATTCCCCCATTAATATAATAGACATACCCTTTTTTAGTACTATCAATTAATGCGATCTTATTGGGGTGTAAATATTTGTAAATACCCTTGTCGCTGCCAATGTAAACATCATTTTCGTGTTTTTCAATGTTATAAAAATGGGCACCATTAAACATGAAAGACAACCTAAAATCTGAGCCAATCTGAGGCTGCCCCATTGTAATATTGGGGAAGATCCAAAATGCTAATAAGGCAATTTGCGTGGATAAAAGATATTTTTTACACATTATAATTTTGTCTTATTTATTCATTTAAGCGAAAGATTAAAATGGCAGGGTTTTCTGCCTAAACGAGCTAAATAATGCTTATGAGGTCAAATTAATGGATAAATATAATAT
>JBEDFG010000242.1:0-3515 GCA_041175285.1 Bacteroidota bacterium
TTTGCCGACAATTTGTAATTAGTTTATAGGCCTGATGAACTTCGCAGCAAGCGCAATCGTTTGATTCACAATCGCCCAAAAATCCGACCATTGCGGATCGCTGTTTGGGATGATTCCTCCAGCACGCATGCGTTCAAATATAATCATATGTAGCTAAAAAAGCCATTCGTTGGTTGACGAATGGCTTCTCCGTTATTTTTCTACGGTTATTAACCCGGGAATTTCAACATTTTCGTTGGCCTCCGCCGCGTAATCTACGCCCTCAAAACCGAAACCAAATAGATTTAAGAAATCCGATTTATATCCAGCCAAATCTCCGATGCCTGGAAGGTTTTCAGTGGTAGCCCCTTTCCATAATTGTGCCACCTCAGCTTGAACCGCATCATCCATTTCCCAATCGTCGATGCGGATACGTCCTTTTTCGTCAACTGGTATCGAACCGTTCGTATATAAACGCGCGCTGAATAAACGTTGGATTTGCTCGATGCAACCTTCGTGCGTGCCTTTGGCTTTCATGATTTTATACAACAACGAGATGTACAATGGAATCACCGGGATCGCTGAACTTGCTTGTGTTACTAAGGCTTTGTTAACCGAAACGAATGCTTTTCCACCAATGTTGGCTAAACCTTCTGTGATTTTGAATGCGGTTGATTCTAAGTGATCTTTCGCCATTCCGATTGTTCCTTTGCGGTATACCGGCTCGGTTACTTTTGGCCCAATGTAAGAATAGGCAACGGTCATTGCACCATCTGCTAAAACGCCCGCGTTTAATAAAGCATCCATCCACATCTGCCAATCTTCACCACCCATGACCGCAACGGTATTAGCAATATCTTCATCGTTACACGGGGTAATCGTTACGTCCGAAACAATGCCTGTGTGAAAATCAACGGTCTTATCAGAGAATGTGTCGCCGATAGGCTTTAACACGGAACGATGCAACACGCCCGAAACCGGGTGCTGACGTACGGGTGATGCTAAACTGTAAATCACCAAATCAACCTGGCCTAAATCTGACTTGATTAAATCGATTGTTTGTGCTTTTACTTCATTCGAAAATGCGTCGCCGTTGATGCTTTTCGCATAAAGACCCGCTTTGCTTGCCGCTGCTTCGAAAGCAAGGCTATTGTAATATCCTGGAGAGGCTGTTTTGCCTTCTGCAGGAGCTTTTTCAAAGAAAACGCCAATCGTCGCAGCATCCGAACCGAATGCACTTGTGATGCGAGAGGCTAAACCAAAACCCGTTGATGCTCCAATCACGAGCACCTTTTTCGCCCCGGCAATTTTGCCTTGAGACTTCACATAGTCAATTTGATTTAATACGTTTTTTTCGCAACCTTTCGGGTGAGATGTCAAACAGATAAACCCTCTCATTCTAGGTTCAATAATCATAGTGCTCGAATTTTGTTTGTGCAAATATAGTTAAAGCCATAGCAATGGTAGATTTACTAAAGCACCTTCTTTTAGCAATATGAAAAAGATTTTTCTCCTCCTGCTCTTGGGTTTTTCGGCTGTGGGCCAACAAACCACCAACAAACCCGAGCGTGTTATTTGGTTTCAAGACCTCGGTTTTGGCATGTTTATCCACTGGAATGTAGATGTCAGTTTAGGTGCCGTGATCAGTCATTCGATGGCTGGGGCATCTGATGCGTATGTCAACAAATACATCCAAGAACTTCCTGCCTTCTTTAATCCCGAGCAGTTTAAACCCAAAGACTGGGCCAAACTCGCCAAACTCGCCGGCATGAAATACGTGGTTTTTACGGCCAAACACCACGCCGGATTTGCGATGTTCAACACGAAAACAACTCCCTTCAATGTGATGAACACGCCCTTCAAAAGGGACATCACCAAAGAAATCGTCGAGGCCTTTCGCGCCGAAGGAATTGCGGTAGGTCTTTACTTCTCACCCGATGACTTTTACTATTTGCATACCCACAAACAACCCATCGGTCGGGCACAAGATCCTGCACATTATCCCAAAACCAATCCAGGTTTAATGGAATACGACAAGGCCCAATTAAAGGAATTGCTCACGCAATATGGCAAAATCGACATCCTCTTCATCGACGGACCCGGTGACGGTTTGCGTGAATTTGCTTGGTCCATCAATCCCGATTTAGTCATTACGCGCGATGCGATGAAAACGCCCGAGCAAACAACGCCGAATGCTTCCCTGCCAAGACCATGGGAAGCTTGTTACACCATGGGCACCGACTGGCAATATAAACCCACAAATGACCCACAAAAATCAGGTACCACGGTTATTAATATGTTGGCCGAAATTCGCGCCAAAGGCGGAAACTTCTTATTGAACGTAGGACCCAAACCAAATGGCGAAATTCAAATCGAACAAGAAGCCATTCTACGCGAAATCGCACTTTGGAACTTCGCTTATTCGGAAGCCATCTATGCGGTGAAACCGATGCCCATTATCAAAGAAGAGGGCGTGTGGTACACGCAATCCAATGATGAAAAATACATTTATGCGTTCATCTTGCGCTCTTCACCAGACGACTGGAAATATGGCGAACGCAAAAATTTTGTGTTATCAAACGTAATTGGAAATGAAAAAACGACCGTGGAAACCTTAGGCTATAAAGGCGAACTCGTGGAATACAAACAAGATTTTGATGCTAAAACTTACGTGTCTGCGAGCCCACTTGGTCTGACGATTAGTGCGGTAAATGGCCAACGGTTCTACACGAATAACAGATGGCCAAATGCGGTCGTATTAAAAATTTCCAACGCCAAAGGCCGATTTCCTCAAACCGATAAAACGAAACAAAGCTCCATGGACGGAGCCAAATAACCATGAAAAAATTCCTTTTCTTCTTCCTGATTTCGGGCTCAATCTTCGCGCAAAAAGAGTTGAGCAACTGGCCTGCAAAAGCGAATCCTTTGACCGTAGGCAAAAGAACCGCCGAGCGCTTCATGGCCGTTCCCCATTCGCGCTATGGCGTAACCTTCCCAAATCCCCCAGCGACCCAAATTACCTATCCCGATGTGTGTACTTGGTTAGGGACGTTAGGCTTTGCCCAGAAAACACAGGACGCGGATTTGATGAAACGATTAACTGAAAAAACTGATTTACTACTTACGAAAGAGGCCCATTTACAGCCGAAGAAAAACCATGTGGACAATTACGTTTTTGGCGCAATTCCCTTAGCATTCCATCTGCAAAATGGGAATCAAGACATGAAAACCTTAGGACTTGCGTATGCCAATGAGGAATTCAAAACATTGAGTCCAGAAGAATATGCCAGCTTAAGTCCTGAGGTTCGCAATTGGTATGGCGCCGGGTTAAGCTGGGTTACCCGCTTCTGGATGGACGACATGTACATGATCACCGCCGTTCAAGCAAAGGCTTATGAAGTCACGAAAAACCGTAAATACATCGACCGCGCAGCATACGAAATGGTGGCCTATTTAGACACCTTGCAAAATGCAGATGGCTTATTTTACCACGCACCGGACGTGCCGTATTACTGGGGAAGAGGCGATGGCTGGTT
>JBEDFG010000243.1:0-5103 GCA_041175285.1 Bacteroidota bacterium
GGGTCGGAATTTGAACGAAATCTACCGGATGTTGACCTGTTTAGTGGCGCGAAATTATATTTCGAATCAATCGAACAAGTACGCACTTACTTCGAAATTGTTTCAATTATCACATTTTCATCCGCCCACCTATCGCTTGTTAAGTGAATCCCTTCCGGTGATGGAAAAATTATCTTCGGACACACTTTTTCCGTGCGATTTGCGAGTGTATAATACAGGAGTCCAAACTGTTATCGCCGCCATTCAACCTCCGAACGGGGTCGGATTTATGACGCGGGTAGGAGCTGAATTGAAAGTGGGGCCTTCCGCCTCTGGCTATGTTTTAGTGGCTTTGCAAGACCCGGCCATTCGGACAATGCGGATGGAGGAAAGTTTAGCAGATGAGTCCCCAGAGCGCATTAAAAACTTTAAAAAGGAAATAGAAAAAGTCTTGAAGCAAGGATATGCCTCGATTAAAAGCAATCAGTATGCAGGCTTGCAAGCGATTTCCTATCCTATTTTTGATCAACACGCTAACGCGATTGCTGCGCTGACGGTTCCTATGCTTGCTCGCATCGATGATGAAGCGCAAATGGGAATCGACGCTGTGCGGGAGAAACTTGCGGAGGCATCACTTTTGATTTCGAACCGAATATCGCTAAACCTCTAAATCATGAAAAACCTGCCCAAAGTACTTTATGCGCTCAGTTTGCTTTTGCTTCTGGCGTTTTTTTATCAAGGACTTGGGTCTGCCGGTTTTTTAAATTCGGGCGTATTTCTGTTGGGCGCACTTTTTAGTTTAGTGCTGGTCGGTTTTATAGATCGACGTTTGAAACAGCATGTTTTTACGCTGTGTCTGGTGGGGGCAGTGGTTTTGGGGATATTTTATCCACAGTATTTCATCCACCTGGGTGATTTCAAGTTCTCTTCTTTGATTGTTCCATTGATCCAGTTGATCATGTTTACCATGGGAACTGAGATGAGTGTGAAGGATTTTGAGGGGGTTTTAAAAATGCCAAAAGCCGTGATTATCGGCCTAATCAGCCATTTCACCATCATGCCCTTGGTCGCAGTCACACTTGCCACCACCTTTGGATTTCCGTCTGAAATTGCAGCTGGGATCATCCTCATCGGATCTGTTCCGAGTGGCGTTACTTCGAATGTATTGGCTTTTATTGCGAAAGCCAATGTGCCCTTATCCATAACAATCGGTACGATTTCGACGTTGATGGCGCCGGTCATGACCCCATTACTGATGAAATTATTGGCAGGGAAATATGTCGAAGTAGACTTCTTAAAGATGATGCTTCACGTGGGCGAAATGATCATTTTACCAATCATTTTGGGTCTCATATTGAATAGTCTATTTAAGGCAAAATTGCAGGTGCTGAAGAAAATCATGCCCACCATTTCGATGGTTGGCGTCTTTATGATGCTTGTTGTCATTGTAGCATCTGGCCGTGATGCCTTGTTGAAAATAGGACCTTTTTTGTTTTTAGCGTCCATGATTCACCATTCCATCGGTTATTTATTGGGCTATTGGAGTGGCCGATTAGCGGGCTTAAGCGAGCAAACCTGCCGAACTATTTCTTTAGAAGTGGGCTTGCAAAATGGAGGCTTGTCTTCCGGTATCGCCCTACAAATGGGAAAAATTGCCACCGTTGGCTTGGCCTCAGCCATCTCTGTTCCTTGGATGACTATTTCAGGGTCATTACTTGCGAATTGGTGGCGAAACCGCCCTACAGATTCACCTTCAAAATAGCTTACTATGTCTAAGGAAATACGTCACATCACGGTAATCGGCGCTGGTAATATGGGCCACCAAATTGCCATTTCGGCTGCGATAGCTGGTTTTCAAGTGATTTGTACAGACCAAAATCCAGACGCCTTGCAGCGCGCTAGCGACTTTGCCGAGACCTATTTAGCTGGGCGAATAAGTAAAGGGCGCATGAGCGAGCAGGAGGTTACTAAAACGAAGGCGGGATTGCGTTTTGAAACGTCTTTAGCTGCAGCCGTACAGCAGGCCGATTTAATTATCGAAGCCATCATCGAAAAATTAGAGGTAAAAAGAGCCTTGTTTAGTGAATTAGACACCCTTTGTCCGCCACATACCATTTTAGCCACGAATAGTTCCTATATCGTTAGCTCCCAAATTGCATCGGCCACGAATCGCCCTGATAAGGTCGTCAACATGCACTTTTTCAATCCAGTGAAAGGTCCGCATGTTTCAGCCGAAACAGTGGAGCTTTTGGAAGCGGTTACGATTCAAATGGGCAAGACTCCTGTCGTGCTTCAAAAAGAGATTTATGGTTTTGTGGTCAATCGCATGCTACAGGCTACTCGCAAAGAGGCGCTGAACTTATTGGATTCAGGCGTTGCTTCGGTTGAGGATATTGATCAAGCTGTTATGAAAGGATTGGGCTATCCGATGGGGCCGTTTCAACTGTTGGATTTGACAGGAATAGACTTGGCCTATCACGTAGGCATGGAAAAATACCAAGCTTCAGGAGATGAAGCAGATAAACCTTCACCTACGATCGTAGAGAAATTCGAGAAAGGGGAGTGGGGCAAGAAAGTGGGCAAAGGCTTTTACGATTATTCCTAATCGGGAAAACAAATACGATTCCTTCTTCGTTTAACGTCTATGCAAGGCGTTAAAAAACAACATTTACCTTCCAAAACCTGTCCCGTATGCAACCGCCCCTTCGCCTGGCGCAAGAAATGGGAGAAGGCAGACGTAGTAAATAAGTTTACCGACGAGGACATCGACCGCATCATCCAAATGGCGTGGGAAGATCGCACGCCTTTTGAGGCGATTGAATTTCAGTTCGGGCTGAAAGAAAAAGAGGTCATCGAATTCATGCGATTGAATAGCAAAGAGTCCAGCTTCCGCATGTGGCGCAAGCGCATGACCGGTCGCGGAACGAAAGAAACATTTGCAAAAGCGCGTTGCGGTAGACCCCCGTTTCAAATGCACCCTGCAGCGTAGCATCAGCATGAATAAAATCAGTAAACGTTAGTGAATTTTCCGACGACTCTTGAGGCCGTTTATGCACGGATCGATGCATTCGATCCGGCACATTATGCTCGTTCCCGCAACTTTTTAAATGGTGGCGTTTCCTACCTTTCCCCGTATTTGTCCCGCGGATTTATCACGGTTCCCCAAGTCGTCGCTCGATTAAAAGCAAGAATTAGCTTGGCGTGAATTTTATACCCGCACTTGGTTTCAAAAAGGGGATGCCATTTTTAACGATATCCGACACCCCCAGGAAGGTGTTTTGCATGCCGGTATACCGGTCGCAGTGCTCGAGGCATCTACCGGAATTAAGGCCTTGGATACACATTTAGGCACCTTTTCTGAGTCAGGGTACCTCCACAATCACTTGCGCATGTACCTCGCAGCCATCACCTGCAACGTGGGAAAATACCATTGGTCAGAACCTGCGGCTTGGTTGTACTACCATTTATTGGATGGGGATTTAGCGAGTAACGCATTGAGCTGGCAATGGTGCGCGGGTACTTTTAGCAATAAGCTATATTATGTGAACCAAGAAAATATTAATAAATACACGGGCAGCAGCCAACAGGGATCTTTTTTGGATTGTACGTACGAGGAATTGCCTTTGCTTCAGGTGCCTGATGAATTGAGAAAATCAGCGAAAGCAGATCTTATTTTCACTCCTCCTTTGACCAAAGAACTCGAGATTCAGGAAGAGCTACCCACGTTCGTGTATACTCATTATACGCTCGACCCCACCTTCCATGAAGGGGAAGAAGGTAATCGAATTTTAGTCTTGGAGCCAAGTCATTTTACGAAACATCCAATGGCCCCTAAGACGATGGAGTTTATTCTTTCGCTCGCCGAAAATATTCCAGGCATGCAGATTTATTATGGCGAATATGCATCGCTTAATTTGAAGGCCATTTTCCGAGATCACCCCATTAATGTCCATTTTGATGGGGTTCGCGAGGCACATCCGACGCTCGTCCCCGGACTTTTAGGGGAGTTCAACAGCTTCTTTTCTTTTTGGAATAAATTAAGCAAAAAGCTGAGCTAGAAAGGTTTCAGCGTTGTTTAGATGGGTTTCTTTTTTCTCCAAAGGCATCTTGTCCCAGGTGCTGATGAGCATGGCCCAACGGGGATTTTTGCGGAAGGTTTCCCGCTGTTTATCCAAAAACCGCCAAAACAAACCATCCCAAATCTCCTGCCATTCGCCCTTCGGATAGTCACTCATTTTCAAGATGTAATTCGACCCACAGATATAGGGTTTCGTCGTCATCAATCCGCCATCGCTGAATTGCGACATGCCGTAGACGTTCGGCACCATGACCCAATCATACGCGTCGATGTACATTTCCATGAACCAGCGATAGACCGCGTCGGGTTTTATCTCGCATAATAACATGAAATTCCCCAGCACCATCAGGCGTTCGATGTGGTGATTATAACTCGTTTTCAAGAGTTTACGAATCGTCTGATCAATGGGTTCTAAGCCAGTCGTTCCGTCATAAAAGGCAGACGGCATTTCGTTCGTGAAGCCCCAGTAATTAGTCGTACGCTGCTGCACGCTTATTTTGCGATACAGTAATTGGACAAATTCACGCCAACCGACGATTTGGCGAATAAAGCCCTCCACGCTGTTTAATGGTCCTCCGCTAGCTGCCACGCGTTCGATAACGGAAGCAGGATTCAATAATCCCACATTAATCAACGGACTTAAAATACTATGAAACAAAGTCTTTTCTTGTGCCTTGATCGCGTCTTCATAATCGCCAAACAAGTGCATCCGTTCTCTTAAAAACAACTCTAAGGCTGCTTGCGCCTCCGCGTGTGTCACGGGATAATAGGCACCTGAAAAGGGCATGTCGCTAGAACCGGGGTTATTTGGAAAATACTGCGATACATAGGCTACCGCCTCATGTATGTATGCGCTCGGAACGGCCTCCGGGAAAGGAGCCGGAATGAACGTATTCTTCGGAATTTTCTTTCGGTTTTCCGTGTCGTAGGTCCATTGGCCACCCACAGGTTTTCCTTCGGCATCGATTAAAATTCCTCGGTCTTTCCGCTGCTGGGTATAGAAGGCGGTTTGGTAATAGGGCTTGCGATTGCCGAGTAAGTCGGTA
>JBEDFG010000244.1:0-4346 GCA_041175285.1 Bacteroidota bacterium
ACCTTTGTATATCTGCTCGCGTGTATCTAGGTTTTGGGTCAAATCTAACGCATTTCGGTAGCGCAAAACTTGTTGGTCTACATTCGAATAAGTCCTCCCATTAATTCGTACAAAGGCTTTCAATGCCTCTTCATTTTTCTTTCCTAAAGCATACAACCAATCCAAATTGGCCACCTCTTGAACGAAAGGCACCCAATTAATTTTGTTTGGAGCGGCTAAAGCGAAAGCTGTTATTTTACTGTTGCGTGAACCGTCTTGCTTGATTAATTGCGTCATGCAAGATTGCAATGCCTTGACTTCATTTGGTAATTGTGCGATGGATAATTTCTCAGCAATCAGATCAAAATCTTTCAATTCAACCCAGTATGTCAATGCCTCAAAACCCGCAGCTCTTTCGGAATGATTCGATTGCACCGCACGCCAAACCAACGATTTTACCTCTGGCCATTGTCGGCCGCTTCCATAGGTCAATAAAACTGTTTTTTGCGCGATGGACGCCTGATCGTAGGTGCTTAATTTTTCTTTCAAGAAACTGTTTGCGGCTAATGTGGTCGTTAGGTCAGCGATTTTTTGAGCGTCTACTTGATTGGTTTTCAACAAATCCCACACGGCGGGTAAACCTTTTGCCCCTTGCACCTTCAGTTGAGCAATAAGCTGCTCCGTTTTGAATTTAGAATTTTGAATGAGTGGTAATGCCCAAGCGGCTTTATAGGTGCCAACCGCATTGATGAAGGCTTTTTGGTGCGCGGCATCCCAGGTGCTGATGGCTAATTGGGTGCGAGGTTTGGCCAATAATTGCTTTAGGATAAAAGCTGTTACTTGAGGTTTTGATTTGGGATATTGCGCCAACAAAATGCCTTCGTCTTGTTTGGCGATTAATCCAATGAGTTGGCATTGTGTCGCCTCCGATAGGTCGGCTCTCAAGAATGCTTTTAACTCCGTCACATTTTTGGCATTCGCCAAAATAAAGGCTTCTGTTGCTTGCGTAGGTTCGTATAGGCCCTTGCTGGCATAAGCAGCCGCTTTTAAGGCAGGAGTAGGTCCTTGGGTGCGGTAATTGAGTTGTTGTTCACGTGTGCTTTGAGCGAAAGCCTGCAAACTGATGAAAAGTATGAATAAATATTTCATGAGCGTTAAAGGATATAAGGTGCGCGCATTGGCTGATTGATCAGACTATTTGCTTCTGGATCGCCAATAAATTCTTGCTTGATTGGATCAAATTTCAGGTTGCGGTGCAAGCGCATCGCTATCAAACCCATGTTGATGAGTGTACACGAACGGTGTCCATTTTCCTCATTCAAGGCAAATTGCGTCCGATTTTTCACCGAATCTACGAAATCTATTTGTTGGGCCGGTGGCTCAGGGAACTCGGCCAATTTGCGTTCTAAATCTGGGATGTCCGACTTGAAATTGCGGTATAATTTACCTTTGGGACCTTCGATGTAGGCTACTTTCTCATCTTTGGCTTCACCATCGAGGACGATTTGGCATCCATCCGCATAGGTGTAAGTGATGCGATTAAAGATTCCAACGGCATCTTTGTCCTGTACGGGCGCGTCTACTTCCACATAAACGGGACTTTCGTTGTCCTTGCCTAACATGTATTGGATCGGATCCATATAGTGCTGTCCCATATCGCCCAAGGCGCCACCATCGTAATCCCAATATCCACGGAAGGTTTGGTGCGTACGATGTACGTTGTAAGGTTTATAGGGTGCTGGCCCAAGCCATGCGTCGTAATCTAACTCTGGGGGAACGGGCTGAGGTGTCAAATCTGTTTTGCCAACCCAGTAGAATTTCCAGTCGAATCCGGTGTGTTTGCTAACCGTAAATTTCAATGGCCAACCCAAAAGTCCTGAATCGACTAATTTCTTCATGGGTTTTACTGGGCAGTTTAATCCGTAAAAATTGCCTTCAAAACGGAACCAGGTGTTCAAACGGAATATACGACCGTGTTGCTGGATCGCCTCTTTTAATTTCTGTCCTTCACCGATTGTCCGGGTCATGGGTTTTTCACACCAAACATCTTTTCCTGCCCTTGCAGCATCTGCGGCCATGATTCCATGCCAATGCGGCGGTGTAGCCACGTGAACGATATCCACTTCGGGAAGTTGGATCATCTCGCGGTAATCAGAGAATGCTTTCACGCCTTTCTCCACTTTGTCTAACCCGAGTTGTAGGTTTTTTACGTCACATAAAGCTACGACTCTGGTTCCTGCATATGGAATGTGTCCGCGGCCCATGCCGCCGGTTCCGATGATCGCTTTGGTGAGTTGGTCTGAAGGGGCAATAAAGCCTTTTCCGAGAACGTGGCGAGGTACTATGCTAAAAGCCGCGAGGGAAAGGACGGATTGACCGAGGAATTTTCTTCTTGAAACTGACATAAATGAATAGGTTTTAGTCCCAAGATATGAATTTTTTTTGTGACTAGACGCTGCCGGGGTCTGCGACCCCGGCAGCGTCACCCCCACACCCCCTGTAAATAACGACAAATGCGTACAAAATATCTGTTTTGCAGAAAAATAATCAAGTTCCTGAATGAATAAACGCGTATTTTGCGTAGCGGAAAAGTTGACGCTTACGGGGAGTCTGCGACCCCGTCAGCGTCAACTTCTGATAACAACGGTCAAACTCCGAGCACCATGTGCTCCAATCACGAGCGATTGCTCAATATCTGCGGTCTTCGACGGACCTGCTAAAAACAAACCAAAACGCGAGCTCGGCTTTTTTAATTCCTCATAGGCAGCATGCATGTTCGGTACGATTTTAGAAACGTTAATGACTAAATGCTGGCATATAAAAGGTGCTACTCGATGTGGAAGCGACTCTTCCGTCAACCAGATCGCTCCATTCTCCGCCACCCCAAACTCGCCATCAATCTCCAATACCTCCACTTCCGCCAAACTTAATCCATCCAAAGTCATGTCATAACGGCGCCGACCAGGAAACAAATTTTCTAATTCTTCAGGTGAAACTACGCGAGCTCCCACAACCTCCAATGATGCCCTAAAATCAAAATCCTCCGATGCTCCTTTGAAAGCTCCCGGATGTTTGACCGAATCAAATGACCCGATTTTCCCTAATATTTGATCTCTAGCGCTCATCGTTTTTGATACCATTCTTGAAAACTCTCCTTGGGAGCCACCGGCATGTCACGCTGTTTGTACCAAGGATTTAAACGTGTATTTAGGACTCCCGCAAATCTACGCATCAGTGACCCTCCCAACCGGTAAATCGCCGGATTTGATAAGACAAAGGCCATCAACTTCATCCCAATCGACTTAGAAACGGGAGCTAATCCCGCCTCCATCAAATCTTGTCGCCAAAACCACAATTGCTCATGAATATTAATCTTCACCGGACAAACATTGGAACAAGAACCACAAAGCGTACTTGCAAAAGGCAAATCTACATTGGCTTTTTTATCCAAGTTAGGTGCCAAAATAGAACCGATGGGTCCAGCAACTGGCTGATGATAACTATGCCCGCCACTCCTTCTATATACCGGACAGGTATTAAAACAAGCCGCACAACGAATGCATTTTAACGAATTCTTATATTTCGGATCGGCAAGCTGACGCGTCCGACCGTTATCCAATAACACAATATGCATCTCCTGACCTTCGCGTGGTTGATGAAAATGCGAGGAATAAGTCGTGATTAATTGCCCGGTAGCACTTCGAGCTAGTAAACGTAAAAATACAGCCAGATCCTCACGCTTCGGAATGATTTTCTCGATACCCATGCAGGCGATATGGACTTGGGCCAAATGTGCCCCCATATCCGCATTCCCCTCATTCGTACAGTCTCAGCCACAGCAAAATTCACGCCGGTTATCGCAACTTCAGAAGCCAAAAAATGCCCGCGTAGATGTTGGCGTGCCGCTTCCGTTAAAAACTGCGGATCCTTATTTCCTTTCGGCGTACCTAAATGTTGGTGAAAAGTTTCCCCCACATCCTCCTTTTTCAAGTGAATCGCAGGCAACACAATGTGACTTGGAGCCTCATTTCTAAATTGTACAATGCGTTCCCCTAAATCGGTATCTATAACTTCGATGCCTTGGTTAGCTAAATAATCATTGAGGTGGCATTCCTCGGTCAACATGGATTTGCTTTTGACAAGTACTTTCGAACCCTGAGCTGCAATAATTCCATGCACGATTGCATTATGTTCTGCTGCATCTGCAGCCCAATGTACCTTGATTCCATTCGCCTGAGCTTTCGCCTCAAATGCCACTAAATAGTCAAGTAAATTCGCTAAGGTATGATCTTTAATCTGCGAAGCATGTTCTCTCAGTGCTTCCCATTCGGGCAATACTTTGGATGCTTTATCACGTTTGGCACGAA
>JBEDFG010000245.1:0-3357 GCA_041175285.1 Bacteroidota bacterium
AAGTGACGAGGAGAAATTCATGAAGTGGGCAGAAACAGTGCCTTACACCATGCGTAACCCGTTGTATCATTGGACTCATTTAGAATTACAACGTTATTTCGGCGTTACGGAATTATTGAATGCGGAATCAGGTAAACGTATTTACGACCATTGCTCTGCCCTACTTCGTACGAAGGAATATTCGGTCAAAAATCTATTGTTGAAAATGAACGTGAAGGCGCTTTGTACGACGGATGATCCGATCGACAATTTGGCTTATCACAAACAAATTGCGGCAAGTGGATTTGCGATCAAGGTATTGCCCACTTTCCGTCCGGACAAAGCAATGGGTGTGGATGATGAAATCGTGTTTATTGAATATGTGAATGCGCTCGCGGCGGCTGCCGGGGTAAGTATTCGGACATTGGCCGACTATAAATCAGCGATTAAATCACGTCACGATTTCTTCCATGCAGCAGGTTGTCGTTTAAGTGATCATGGGCTTGAGCATATTTACGCGGAGGATTTTACGGAGGATGAAATCGAGCATATTTTTGAGCGATTAATCACAGGAAAAACCCTGAATAAAAAAGAAAAATGGCAGTTCAAATCGGCGATGCTGATTTATTTCGCACACTTGGATCATGCACGTGGATGGACACAACAATTCCATTTAGGTGCGATTCGTAATAATAATGCACGTTTATTAGGTGCTTTGGGACCAGATACGGGATTCGATTCGATCGGTGATTTCGAGCAAGCGAAACCATTATCGGCATTCTTAAATCGACTGGATTCAACGAACCAATTAGCCAAAACAATTTTATATAATTTGAACCCGCGGGACAATGAATTATTGGCCACTATGACGGGTAATTTCCAAGATGGAACCATCGTAGGCAAAATGCAATTTGGATCTGGCTGGTGGTTTTTGGACCAAAAAGATGGCATGGAGAAGCAGATCAATGCGCTTTCCAATATGGGGATGTTGAGTCACTTTGTGGGCATGTTAACGGACTCACGTAGTTTCCTTTCTTTCCCTCGTCATGAGTATTTCCGCCGAATCTTGTGTAATTTGATCGGCAATGATGTGGAAAATGGCGAATTGCCAGCTGATATGCCTTGGTTAGGGAAATTGGTGCAAGACATTTCGTACACCAACGCATCTGAATTTTTTAATTTCGAATAAGCATGAAAAAAGTAGTCACCTTCGGAGAAATCATGGGCCGCTTAAGCCCTCCGGGTTATGGTCGTATTATACAGGCACAATCACTTAACATCACGTATGGTGGTGGCGAGGCAAATGTTGCGGGTGGTTTAGCCCATTTAGGGATTCCTGCCAAACACGTTACACGTTTCCCTGCCAATGAACTAGGTAAAGCTGCGGCTGGATATTACGCACAAGTGGGTGTAGATACGTCCGACATGGTTTTCGGCGAAGGGCGCTTAGGTTTATATTTTGTGGAATTTGGTGCAGCAATGCGCCCGAGTAAAGTAACCTATGATCGGTCTGATTCGGCATTTGCCAATTTGGATCCTTCCGAATTTAATTGGACTGAAATCTTCCAAGATGCTTGTTGGTTCCACTGGACTGGCATTTCTCCAGCTATCTCAGAATCTGCTGCGCAAACCTTACGCGAAGCGATTGCGGTAGCAAATGCGATGGGAATCACTGTTTCGGCGGATGTAAACTACCGAAAAAACTTGTGGAAATATGGCAAAACGGTTCAAGAAGTTATGCCTGAATTGATTGCGGGATGTGACATAATTGTGTGCGGTAAAGGAGATGCGGAAGATATTTTAGGGATAGTTCCGGATGGATCGACCAAGAGTGGTTGGCATTCTGTCTGCAAACAGATCAAAGAACAATTTCCACGGTTAAAGAAAATCATCAACACGAAGCGTGGTCAAATCTCGGCTTCACAAAATACGCTTTCGGCAACTTCCTTTGATGGGAATAAGGTATTGAAATCAGAAACGGTCGAGATCAGCCAAATCGTTGATCGCATCGGTGGCGGTGACGCATTCATGGCCGGTTACATTTACGGAAATTTAATTTATCAAGACGAAGCACAGTCGTTGGCATTTGCCGTGGCCGCTTCGGCATTGAAACATACGATTGAGGGGGACATTAATTTGGCCAACTTAGATGAAATAGAAACAGTAATGAAAGGCGACTTGAGTGGTCGTTTAAATGCATTTCAGAAACTCCTATCGTTCCTTTATTTTTTAACGCGGATTTGGGCGTAGCGCAATCGGTCTTAAAAGCATGTTATGATGGAGGCATTCGCGTATTTGAATTCACGAATCGTGGAGCGGAAGCACCTGCCATTTTTGCCAAATTAATCGATTTTTGCGAGAAGGAATGTCCGGATTTGGTCTTGGGCATTGGTACGATTTACGATGCCAAACAAGCCTCAGAATTCATTCAAATGGGTGCTGATTTCATGTTGCAGCCCTTCACGACTCCGGAAGTAGGTGAAGTTTGTGCTAAACACGATGTGCCTTGGATGCCAGGAACAATGACCTTAACGGAGATTCGCAATGCGGAAGTATTGGGGGCGAAGATTGTCAAAATCTTCCCGGGTAATGTCGTTGGCCCTGCCTTTGTTAAGGCGATCAAAGGACCGATGCCACATACTAAAATTATGGTGACGGGTGGTGTGGAGCCCACGCACGAAAGCATGAAAACTTGGTTTGATGCGGGTGCAGCTGTGGTAGGAATGGGGTCACAATTATTCCCTCCTGCCTTAATTGCCAAACAAGATTATCAAGGAATTTCGAATACGATTAGTGATTTAATAAAAATTTATCGGGGCTTATAGGTCTCACCCACAAACACGCTAAACCATGAATAAAATAGGAACGTACCGCTGGCGAATTTGCGCATTGCTGTTTTTCGCTACGACGATTAATTACTTGGATCGCCAGGTGATTGGTCTTTTGAAACCAGTCTTAGAAGATCAGTTCAACTGGTCGGAGACAGATTATTCGAATATTGTCATCACTTTTCAGGCGGCTTATGCCATCAGTTTATTGGGTTTTGGTGGGATTATTGATCGCATTGGAACGAAGTTAGGTTATACGATTTCGATTATTGTTTGGAGCATCGCGGCGATGTTATGTTACATGCATTGGCTACAGGAACGTTGAGCTTTGCATTTATGCGTGGCTTATTGGGCTTAGGAGAGGCAGGTAATTTCCCAGCAGCGATTAAGACCACTGCGGAATGGTTTCCTAAAAATGAACGTGCATTAGCGACAGGTATTTTTAATTCGGGTGCAAATATTGGGGCTGTTGCAGCACCTATTTTGGTGCCTTGGATTTTAGGGGTATACGGTTGGGAAATGGCCTTTATTGTCACTGGTGCCATTGGAT
>JBEDFG010000246.1:0-2818 GCA_041175285.1 Bacteroidota bacterium
ACCTTCGGGATTGGTTTGATCCCAGTGTCCATCAAACCAAATGTTATGGATTTCACCGTAGTTGGTCAATAACTCTGTCAATTGCGCTTTCATGAATTTGAGATATGATTCATAATCACCTTTGCCTTTACGTCCACTTTTTTGGCCAGTGCGACCCGTTTCAAATGGATAGTCGTCACGGTACCAGTCAAGAGTCGAATAGTACAAGCCTAATTTCATGTCTTGTTTTTTACAAGCTTCAGCGAGTTCCTTAAGGGCGTCGCGCTTGAATGGGGTATTGGTGATTTTCCATTCGGACTGTTTCGTATCCCAGTTGGAGAAGCTATCGTGGTGGCGGGTAATGAAAATGATGTATTTCATCCCGGCATTTTTAGCGATACTTACCCAGGCGTCCGCGTTGAATTTGCTTGGATCGAACGCGGGCATCAAACGTCCATAATCATTTTTTGAAATTCCTTTATTGTTCATGACCCACTCGCCATCGCCGAGCATACTGGAAAGTCCCCAGTGGATGAACATGCCGTATTTCCGATCTTGGAAGGCTTGGCGTTCTTGAAGATTCGCCTCAGAAGCCGTGTATTGTGCCAAAACCGGCAAACTTAGTAAAGCACACAGGCAAATAGTAATTAATTTCATAGGTAGAAACGGTTTAGATTGAGCAAATTATCAAATTTCTGAATAGGTTTATCAGTTTGGGAATAGGATTTTCACGAGATTTTTTTGTTTTTTGTGTCGCGACGAGCGGCGAGACACCCTGCCGACGTCCCCTCTAAATTTTCGTTTATGCAAGAAAGTGCGCCAATTTTTGATAATAATAAAATACCAGTTAAAAAGCTTTGGCAAGTGATTATCGCCTCTTCGGTAGGCACGGTGATCGAATGGTATGATTTCTACATTTTCGGCAGTTTATCAGCCATCATTTCGCTTTCCTTTTTCCCCAAAGAAGACCCAACAGCCGCCTTTATTTCAACGTTGGCAGCCTTTGGTGCGGGCTTTGTGGCACGTCCATTCGGTGGTGTGATTTTTGGTAGATTAGGCGATCGCATCGGTCGGAAATACACATTTTTGTTGACATTACTCCTCATGGGCGGATCAACCTTTGCGATTGCGTTCATCCCCTCCTATTCCGAAATCGGCCTGGTGGCACCAGCTATTTTACTCTTGCTGCGTATTATTCAAGGTTTAGCACTGGGCGGCGAGTATGGTGGGGCGGCAACCTACGTGGCTGAATACGCCCCAGATGCTGAGCGTGGAAAATATACAGCTTACATTCAGACAACTGCAACCCTTGGGTTTTTCGTATCGATCATCGTGATCTTGGTTTCGCAAAACATCATGGGAGATGCGGTATTCCGTGATTGGGGCTGGCGCGTACCTTTTGCGCTATCCGGGATTTTAGTAATCGTCTCGTATTTTATTCGTCGAAATATGCACGAATCTCCCCTCTTTTCGAAGTTGAAAGCAGAGGGTCGTTTATCGGAAAACCCATTGAAAGAAGCATTTGCGAGTAAGGCGAATCGCCGACTGATGTTGGTGGCCATGTTTGGTGCGATTGTAGGCCAAGGCGTGGTTTGGCACACGGGTCAATTCTATGCGCAGATCTTTATCAATAAAATTTTGAAGGTTGACTTCACGACAACCAACCTCATCATCGCCGCTTCGCTCGTGGTAGGAACACCGTTATTTGTTTATTTCGGTAGTTTATCGGATCGCATCGGTCGGAAAAAGGTCATGTTAGGGCCGCTATTTTCTATTATCCGCTCTTCGCGTGGATGTCTGACATCGTCGACCAGGAAGGAACACTGGTGGGTGATGCCTATTTCCTAACCATGACGGGCAAAGTCCAACTAGCCTTTATTTGTACTTGCTTGGTTACATTTGCCGCGATGGCCTATGGTCCGATTGCCGCGTTCCTCGTTGAATTATTTCCCACCAAAATTCGGTATACCTCCCTATCCATTCCCTATCACTTTGCGAATGGAGTCTTCGGTGGATGTGCCCCATTTGTTGCAACCTGGTTAGGCGCAGTCACCCATTCCAACTTTGCAGGTATCTTTTACCCAATCGGACTAGCGGCACTTACCGTGATTGTCGGCGTTATTTATTTGCCGGAGACAAAGGGAAGAGCGTTAATGGATTAGTTGGACGCTGGACGTCAGACATCAGACTTTGGATATGAATCTAAAGATCAAAATTTCAATAAGTTCTAACGTCCGACGTCTAGTGTCTAATGTCTAGCGTCTTAATTTGATTGATCAATACCCCCGCCACGACAATCGGCAAGGAGAATACGATAAATCGGGTCGAAATACTTGCCCCGGAATCAGCCAATAAACCAAATAGGCTTGGACCAAGAATGGCACCAAAACGACCCATTCCCATCGCCAAACCTACGCCCGTAGACCGAATCTCCGAAGGATAAATCCGCGTCGATGCCGGATACATCGTATTAAACCCTCCCTGAACAAAGAATCCGATTCCAAAAGTCAGCGCAAACTTCAGAACAAAGTCCTGATCCAAATTGCCATACAAATTCAAAAGAACAAACGCGAGCATCACATAGACCAAAATCACGCGTTTAATTCCAAGCCGACCAATCAACAAGCCCATCACAAATACACCCGAAAAGGCCCCTAAATTCATCGCAGTGCCAATGTAAGTGGCTAGTTCAAATGGCATGCCGGATTGTTTGGCGAGGATCGGGACCCAACTTAATACGGTGTACAAGGTGATGAATCCGAAGAACGTTGCCAACCATAATTGAATGGTCGACTGCCGAAATTCCGGTACAAATAAATCGCGCCAGGAAGATTTTTGG
>JBEDFG010000246.1:2855-5496 GCA_041175285.1 Bacteroidota bacterium
TTAAATAGGCGAAGCGCCAGCCATATAGAGGGACAATCCAAGCACTAACGAATCCGGTAAGGATGGCACCTAAAGGCCAACCGCCCTGAACGATACCTACGTTGAAATCGCGTGTTTTATCCGTTGAAAATTCCGCGGCCACGGTAGCTAGGTTGGGTAGAATACCGCCTATACCTAAACCGGTGATCGCCCGACAAACCAATAATAATCCATAATGGGTTGAAAAATTAACCAATAACATGCCCAAACTGATCAGCAATAAGGAAATCAAAAAGATCTTCCGTCGGCCTATTCGATCCCCCAAAGGTGCCAAAATAAAGCATCCAGCGGTCATCCCTCCTAAGCCCGAGCTAAAAATATAGCCAAGCTCGGCATTGGTCAATCCGAATTCCTTCATGATTTCCGAGCCCGTAAATGACACCAAAAGCACATCAATTCCATCATTGAAATTCAATAAAAAGCAAAGCGCTACAACTCCGATTTGGAGCCAAGACATGGAATTTTTCATACGATTTGGACGACTATTTTTCCTGGATGTCCCTGCGTTGCGGCTTCTAAACCAGCTTGAACATCCGATAAAGGAATGTATTTTGAAATGATTTGACCGGGATGAATTTCGCCCGCAACGATTAACTGGATCACCGCTTGAAAATCATCGGGATGATCATAAATTAACGAGCCTTTGATCGAAATGCCCCGACGAACCAAATCCAGCGGTGTAAAGCTGGCCGGTTTTTCCGAAAGTCCAAGGAGTACAATTTGGGAGCCTCGCGGTGCATCCGCACATAATTGCGTAGTCGCCGCCGCAGAACCAGTACACTCAAATAAAACACGGACATCGGCTTGTTGCCAGTCGCCCGTTTGCGCACCAAAAGAAATTGCTTTCTCGACCAACACCTGATTTAAATCCGCAGCAAAAACAATCAATCCGCGCTGAACAGCTAGATGGGTAATCAACATCCCGATCGCCCCGAGACCGAGTACAAAGATCGCATCTCCCTTATCCAGATTCGCGTGTTTCAAGGCATTGAAGGCCACGGCCGTTGGCTCAATCGTCACCGCGTCCGCATCGGAAACCGCATTAGGCAACGCATGGGCGAAGTCGGCAGGCAGGCAGACATATTCTGCAAAACAACCAGGCGCATTGAGTCCAATCGTACGTTTATGGGGACAAACCGTTGCTTGCCCACGTTGACAATACATACACATTCCACACGGAGCATTCGGGTCGATAACGACGCGTTCACCGATTTGACGCAACACGTCTGGTCCGACAGCATCGATATATCCCCAACCTTCATGACCAATGATTGTGGGTTCCGGGAGCGGGCGGTGCCCACCATAGTAATGCACATCTGAGCCGCAAATGCCCACTTCTTGCAAACGAATACGTACTTGACCTGGGCCTGGTTCAGGCAAAGGTTCGTCGCGAAACGCGATGATTTGGGGGGCGTTTAAATAAGCGGCGCGCATTATAAAATCTGATTAAATTCGATGATTTCACCTGATGGACCTTTGACATTAAAGAAGCGGGTACCATTTTTCCAAAATTGCAAAAAGGTTGGCGTAGCCTCTAGAATTTCAAACCCGGCTTTTTTCAGCGTATCGAACGCATGGTCTACATCAGTCACATCGATCGCAAAATGATCTACATGTCCATTTTTACGTTGCTTAATTTCAGCTAATTGCTTCGCGGGCATTTGGTATAATTCAACGATCACCTCCTGATTTTTCATCATCACACAGGTCCCAAAACCACCGTCAAACTCAAAGGGGGATTCCATCACATTTTCAAAGCCAAGGCGCTCGTAGAAGGGAATGGAGACTTCCAGGTCGTGCGCGGGAATACCGATATGCTGGATTTTATGGATAAAATCGATTTTCATAGGTGTTTCATTTGGTTTGAAACACCTAAAATAAGGGTATTTATTTTAGCACAGGACGTGCGTAAGGTAATTTTTGCACCAAATTCATGTCATAGTAGGCCGACAAGCCCAAAGATGCCACGCTGCCTGCTTTGTCCAAATTCAAAAAGCCGTCGGCATCCATATACGCCGGATCCACAAAGGGCCGTCGGCATCCATATACGCCGGATCCACAAAGGCATGTTGCAAAGATCCGATCACCAAAAACGTGTTATTCAACGCAATGGGAATAATTTGCTCCAATTTCATAGCGTATTGTACCGGACTTCCATTTACAAACGGCACGGGAAAATCGGCCTGATACATTGGTTCTAAACCCACTTCCGCAAATTCATTGACGCCATCGGCGTATTTGGCACTGGTCTGATGGGCTTGGGAAATTTGGTCCACTGCAATGTGATTGATCGTATACAACCCAGTCGATTCGATGTTTCGCAAGGTGTGCGGCGCAGCCTCAAGCGGACGATTCACAAACGCAATCAAAGCGCCAAGGTGCACGATATTACTAAAGATGGCGAGGTTCAAATTTTGATCTTTATCCTGCGAGGCAATCAAGGAAGCGCTTTTAAACCCTGAAAGCGAATTCACAAAATTAGCACGCGTAAAGCGGTCCCAGTTGGCCAAATCTGCCAAAGAAAAATGTTTCATGTTGTCCTAACGCGTTCCCGCCCTTTTTGTTTACACTTTTACGGTCCATTTCAAATAGGTCAGCGCCC
>JBEDFG010000247.1:0-2620 GCA_041175285.1 Bacteroidota bacterium
GCAAGCAGAGCGTCACGTGAAAGTGGCTAACCTGGTTTTGGAGAAAGCAAAACGTATGGTGGAATGTGGTCACGATGTCGTGATTTTATTAGATTCAATCACGCGTTTAGCGCGTGCTTACAATACAGTGGTTCCTTCTTCAGGTAAGATTTTATCTGGGGGTGTGGATGCGAATGCCTTACACAAACCCAAACGTTTCTTCGGTGCGGCCCGTAATGTAGAGAACGGTGGTTCATTAACCATCATCGCTACAGCCTTGATTGAAACAGGTTCGAAAATGGATGAGGTCATCTTTGAAGAATTCAAAGGTACCGGTAACATGGAATTACAATTGGATCGTAAATTGGCCAATCGCCGTATTTATCCTTCGATTGATGTAACGGCTTCAGGTACGCGTCGCGAGGATCTATTGATGGATCCAGCGGTATTGCAACGCGTTTGGATTTTGCGCAAGCATATGTCAGACATGAACTCAGTAGAGGCCATGGAATTCTTGCAACAGCAAATGAAAGGTACGCGTAACAACGAAGAGTTCTTGGTTTCCATGAATCGCTAATATGTCGATTTTACCTATTGAATTACGTTCATCGGATCGTCAGCCCGTTTGGTTTATCGGGCATGGCAGTCCGATGAATGCGTTAATGGACAATCCATTTACGCAATCATTGAATCAATTGGGGGCTTCTATCGCCCCGCCTCAAGCTGTATTAGTAGTTTCAGCGCATTGGTTAACCCGGCGCATTGGTTAACCCGTGGAGGCAGTTTTGTGCAAGCTTCACCAAATCCCGAAACGATTCATGATTTTGGGGGATTTCCACGCGAATTACATCAATACCAATATCCGGCACCGGGTAGTCCATTTTTTGCATCAGCTTTGGCTGATGAGGTAAAGTCTGTACACCCAACCACCGAGTGGGGTTTAGACCATGGTGCTTGGACGGTTTTGTGTCACCTTTTCCCGCAACATAATATTCCTTGTTTTGAGTTATCAATCGATTATTCGAGGCCTTTAGCCTACCATATTTCACTTGCTCGTGAATTACAGTTTTTTCGTGAAAAAGGGGTGCTGATTATGGGTAGTGGCAATATTGTGCACAATTTACAAGCCAGCATACCTAATTTGAGCTCGGGTCAAGAGAACTTTGGCTATGAATGGGCACAGGAATTTGATGTGTGGTCGGCGAAATTAATTGCCGATAAAAATGTAGAGGGGCTCCTGGATTACGAACGAGCTCCGGGCGGTCGCTATGCGGTTCCTACGCCGGATCACTACATACCATTGTTGTACAGCTTGGCCTTAGCTCGTGAAGATGAGCAAGTCCATACGACCTTTGAGCAGCTTGTATACGGAGGTATTTCGATGCGTTGTTTCGAAGTACGTTAATACCCCAAAAATACTTTTTCAATAATTTCACAGGCTTGATCCATTTCGGTTTTCGTTATGGTCAAAGGTGGTGCCAAACGGATTTTGTTTCCGTGAGTAGGTTTTGCCAAAAGGCCTGCGCGCATAAAATCCATGCAAATTTCCCAAGCCACGGGGCTATCCTCATCGGTATTGATTTCAATGGCACATAATAATCCTTTCCCACGTACCTGACGAATCAGGGCAGTTTTAGACTTCAATGTTTGGAGGAACTGCATGAGTTGTTGGCCCCGCTTTTCTGCATTTCCAATCAAGTCTTCGTCTTCTAAAATGTCGATGGCCACATTGGCCACGGCACATGCTAAAGGATTGCCGCCAAATGTAGAACCATGTTCGCCGGGTTTGATGGTCAACATGATTTCGTCGCTGCATAATACAGCTGAAACGGGCATGAATCCACCGGACAATGCTTTACCCAAAAGTAGTATATCGGAGTGGACTAATTCGTGGTGACATGCCAGCCAGGCCCCTGTTCTGCCTAGGCCAGTTTGGATTTCATCTGCGATGAATAATACGCGGTGTTTTTTGCAAAGATCTGCGGCTTTTTTCAAATAACCGGGATCTGGAAGCATTACACCGGCTTCGCCTTGAATGGGTTCTACCATGTAGGCAGCCACGTTGGGATCTTTCAGTTTTTCTTCAAGTGCCGCTAAATCGTTATAAGGTATTTTGATAAATCCAGGTGCAAAAGGCCCGAAATTATGGTAGCTACTTGGATCGGTGGAAGAGGAAATTGCGGCGATGGTTCTGCCCCAAAAATTACCTTCCGCTACGATGATTTGGGCTTGATTCGTTGGAATGCCCTTGACCTCATAGGCCCATTTTCTAGCTAATTTGATGGCTGATTCTCCAGCTTCGACGCCGGTATTCATCAACAGAACCTTCTGGTAGCCAAACTTTTCAGCAAGTTTTTTTTCCGTAATTCCCAATTGATCATTGTGAAAAGCACGCGAACTCAAGGTGAGTTTTTGGGCTTGCTCGGTGATGGCTTGAATTAAACGGGGATGGCAATGTCCTTGATTAACCGCACTGTAGGCAGATAGGAAATCGAAGTATTTATTGCCTTCGACATCCCAAACATGCACGCCTAGGCCTTTTGTCAGCACGACGGGAATGGGATGGTAATTATGGGCTCCGTATTCAGATTCTAGGCGGATGTAATCAGTTGATGTCATTTGTTGATGATGTGCGCGGTAT
>JBEDFG010000248.1:0-3277 GCA_041175285.1 Bacteroidota bacterium
CACTAAATCAGAAATATGCATTTTGCGAATTTCTGCCTCGACATTCTCCCCATTCAAAATGGTGTCCGAGGCCTGTTTAGCTGGATTGAATTGAAAAGTTATTTCCACATGTGCTAATGCGTCTTTCACTTCTTGCAAATCAGCTAAATTCACTTGTTGCCGATCAAAATAGAGTGCAACTGCACGGTACATTGCACCCGTATCTAAAAAGGCATAATGCAAAGCTGACGCCACATGGCGCGCAGTCGTACTTTTTCCACAAGAAGAGAAGCCATCTAAGGCTATGATAATATCAGACATGCACAAATTGATTAATGGCCTCGGCAACAGCTATTGGCGCTTCGTAAGTCCCTTGATGGCCTACGTTTGGCAAAATTACAACCGATTTCTTTACAAAACGAGTAATCGACTCCGGAGAAATCAAGGCGTCTTGCTCTCCCAAGATAAAAAGGAAGGGGATATCAGTAGTTTGAACAAACGTGGTAAAATCGCTTCGATCCCGCATCGCTTTGGTGGCGGCAATTAATCCGGCAGCGGGTAAATTTCGGTACCTCTCTGTTAAAGTAGCCATCAGCTCCTGAGATACGGTAGCAAATAAATTAGGCAAGAACGGCCCGATAAAAAACGCCGTCCCCTTTTTTTCGAGCAAATCAGCTGTTCTATCTCGGTTGATTTTCTTTTCCTCCGTGTCTGCCACAAAAGTGGAATGTAGCATCACCACTTTCTGGATTCGCTCTGGAAATTGAGACGCCATTTCTAGTGCGATGTAACCACCCATGGAATGACCAACTAGAACAAAATGACTATCAAGGGGCAGGGATGAAACTATTTTACGTGCGTAATCTGCTAAAGTGGCACAATCTGTCCATTCCGCATACGCAGGACAAATAGTGGGATATGGCCAGGTGTAGAAAGGCAAAAAGTCTGCCCACACCCGTTCATCTTCTCCAAAACCGTGCAAAAATACAAGCTGAGTAGCTGGCATATTAAGCGACCACTTTCATTTGATGGAATACCGTTCTTTCGATTCGATTTCGCATAATTCAAATCCACCTCAAAGGTCTTCATTTCCGTCTGCGAAGGAATTTCATACATCGCATCGGTCATCACCGCCTCCATAATGGAACGCAATCCACGAGCACCTAATTTATACTGCATGGCCTGCTCGACCATATATACCAGGGCATCGTGCTGGAATGTCAACGAAACCCCTTCCATCTCGAAAAGCTTCTCGTATTGCTTCACTAAAGCATTTTTAGGCTCTGTTAAGATTGATAGCAAAGCTGTTGTATCTAATGGATTTAAATACGTCACCACTGGAAGACGACCTAATAATTCAGGAATCAAGCCAAAGGATTTTAAATCTTGCGCCGTCACATACTTCATGATCTGGTCCTTCTCGAACGATTCATGGAAAGTATCATCTCCAGAGAAACCGATTGGGCGAGAGTTCAAACGCTTCGCGATGTGGCGATCGATGCCATCAAAAGCACCACCACAGATGAACAAAATATTCTCCGTGTTAACGGCGATCATTTTTTGGTCCGGATGCTTTCTTCCTCCTTGCGGCGGTACATTCACAATAGACCCTTCTAATAATTTCAATAGCGCTTGTTGAACCCCTTCACCTGAAACATCACGAGTGATAGACGGATTATCTGATTTACGCGCAATTTTATCAATTTCATCGATGAAAACGATGCCACATTCGGCCTTCTCTACATCATAATTTGCAGCTTGCAACAAACGTGTCAAAATCGTTTCCACATCCTCTCCCACATAACCTGCTTCCGTAATCACGGTCGCATCGGCAATACAGAAAGGAACTTGTAATTTTTGTGCTAGTGTCCGAGCCAAATACGTTTTTCCCGTACCGGTCTCCCCTACCATCAAGATATTCGATTTTTCGATCTTCACATCATCATTCGAAGGAGCCTGCATCAAACGCTTGTAGTGGTTATAAACCGCTACCGATAAATGCTTTTTCGCCTCTTCTTGACCGATAATGTAACCATCAAGGTATTCTTTTAAATCCTTCGGTTTCACTAATTCGAAGGAATGTTTTGTGCCCGCTTTCGCTGCAGCCGCCACTCCCATCTCCTCTTTCACCACCTCATATCCTTGCTGCAAGCAGTTATTACAGATATGGCCATCTATGCCAGAAAGTAATAAACCTACTTCGTTTTTAGGACGACCGCAGAAAGAACAACTCGTTTTTTTACTAGCCACTAGACAGTTCTCGTTAAAATCTCATCAATTAAACCATATTCCTTTGCCTCAGCCGCTTTCATCCAATAATCACGATCAGAATCACGTTCGATGTCTTCGAATGATTTGCCAGAGTGCTTAGCTAAGATTTCGTATAATTCTTGGCGAATTTTAACGATTTCACGTGCGGTGATCTCGATGTCACGTGATTGCCCTTGTGCTCCACCTGAAGGTTGGTGAATCATCACACGCGCATGCTCTAAAGCAGAACGCTTGCCTGCTGCACCACCTGCTAATAAAACGGCGCCCATCGAAGCTGCAAGTGAAGTACAAACCGTCGCCACTTCTGGACGTATGTAATTCATCGTATCGTAGATACCTAAACCTGCGTAAACAGATCCGCCTGGGCTATTGATGTACATTACAATGTCTTTTTTCGCATCAGTAGACTCCATAAACAACAATTGCGCCACAATGATATTTGCCATATAATCGTCCACTGGAACACCCATAAAGATGATACGGTCCATGATTAGACGAGAGAATACATCGATTTGAGCAAAACGCATCGGGCGTTCCTCAATGATGTATTGTGTCATATCATATATTGATCAACCGCAAGACCGTTCAAACCTCTGTGGTGAACCGCGTACTTACGAAACTCTTCTGATGATAACTCCTTTGGATACATAGATTTCAATGTTTAAAAATCAAATTTAGACTTTTTTAGAATTTATACTACCTAGAACACAAATATAAGAACCTTTGTTCACAGAAAACCCCGCAATGTGCGGGGCTTCCAAAAAATATCAGGACAATGTTAAAATTAAAGCGCCGCTGCGATTTCTTTAAACTTGTCTACGTCGATTTTCGTCACTTTGTGAGGAACGTTTGCCACGATCGCAGCAGATACTTTGTCCGCGAACGCTTGGTTGTATAAGTTCATAAAGTTATCTGACTTCGACTTATCGCTCAAGTAACCCATCGCGATTTTCTCAATCATTTCTTCGATACCTGGCTCGTTAGACGATAAATAACCGCCAAACTGTGCACGTACCATATCTTTCGC
>JBEDFG010000249.1:0-2898 GCA_041175285.1 Bacteroidota bacterium
GCCATGTTAAATGCCTCATGCAAAGCACCTTGACGTACCGCACCATCACCGAAATAAGTGATCGAAACATTACCTGTTTTTCTATATTTCTCAGCAAATGCCAAACCAGCTCCTAATGGAATTTGAGCACCTACGATACCATGGCCACCTACGAAGCCAACTTCCTTATCAAAAATGTGCATCGAACCACCTTTTCCTTTGGAAGCACCCGTGATCTTACCATATAACTCGGCCATGATCGCGTTAGGTGACGTACCTAATGCCAATGGAATCCCGTGATCACGGTAAGCAGTGATGTATTTATCGCCTTCTTTTAAGGCTGATTTTGAGCCTGAAGAACAAGCTTCTTGCCCAATATATAAGTGACAAAAACCTTTGATTTTTTGCATCCCGTACAACTGACCGCATTTCTCTTCGAACTTGCGTTGCAATTGCATCGACTCATACCAGTACATATAGGTCTCTTTGGAATACTTCAGTGCTTGCGTTTCTTTCTTCGCCATCTTATTGATTGTATTTAAAATCGATGCGAAATTAAAACAAAAGCGCTAAGCAGCCAAAAAATCGCGTATTATTCTTTATTTTTACAGCTTTCCGCCATTCGGATTCGCCCTATGTACCTCAAATCGTTACAGGTCAAACAGTTTAAGTCCTACGAAGAAGCTCAATTTGAATTCATTTCAAATATCAATTGCATCGTAGGTGAAAACGGAATCGGAAAAACCAACCTACTCGACGCGATCCATTTTCTTTCCCTAACCAAGAGTGCCCGCGGCGTAGCCGACCCGCTCTGCATCCGCCACGGTGATTCTTTTTTCATGGTTCAAGGCTCCTTCATCTTCCAAAAAGACGAACACATCCCCGAATCCGAAACGCAAATCACTTGTGCTGTTCAAAAGGGCCAAAAGAAAAGTCTCCTTCGTGACCAGAAACCCTACACCCGCCTAGCCGATCACATCGGGAATTTTCCCATCGTGCTCATGGATCCGCACGATACGGACCTTGTCCGCGACTCCAGCGATACCCGCCGAAGATTTTTTGATGGCGTCATGGCACAACTCGACCGAACATTTCTCGAGAACTTAATTCGCTACAACCGCATTGTCCAGCAGCGTAACAGTCTACTCAAACAATTTGCTGATTCCGGCCAAATTGATCCATTGATGCTTGCCAGCTACCACGAGCCTCTCGTCATTTTAGGCGAAGCCATCAACCAAGCACGAATCGAATTTTTGACAGATTTTCTACCCCGGTTCCAAGCCCACTACGCGACACTTTCTGATGATCGGGAACAGGTAACGATCCGGCTCGTCTCCACGTTCGAAGCGGGACATCTGGACGAGGCATTGAAAAATTCAGAGAGACAGGATTTAGCGGCCCAACGAACAACCGTTGGGATTCATCGTGATGATTTTGAATTTGACATCAACGAATTTCCATTAAAAAAATACGGTTCACAAGGCCAAACAAAAAGCTTTGTCGTTGCTCTTAAGCTCGCCCAATTCGACGCGCTAACCGCGGCAAAACCACGAAAACCGCTTCTATTATTAGATGATATTTTTGATAAACTAGACGATCGCCGGATTCAGCGTTTGATCGAAATGATGGCAGAAGATCATTTTGGGCAGGTTTTCATTACCGATGCCCGTCCCGAACGGACGAAATCACTGCTGAAAAATCTGCGCACTAAGATTCAATACATCGCGCTATAGTAGCCCCTCATTCACCTGTAACCCCGCTGTTTGAATTTCTCGCAAGGCATTCCCCACTGCTAAAGCATCAGAGGCATCCACTACCTTCCCCAATCCGCGTGCACGAATCAATTCGCCAATCATCCCTAGCTCCGTTCCCAACATAGCCTTCCCAGCCATCGCAGCACGAACTAACACAGAACTCATGCCGGTATGACCTTGATATAACATGAGCACCACATCAGCTAACTCGAAACAAATCTGAACTTCTTGTGCCGGCAAATAACCAAATAAGGTAATCACCTGTAATGATGGCACGCGAGCAATCGCCGCTTGAATCTGTGGTAAATACGCCGGAGCAATCGGTCCTGCTAAAACTAAACACATGTTTTCATGTTCAGCAGGAGGCAATTGTTTACAACCATCTAGGAAAACTTCCATTCCTTTTCTGTCATCCAAAAACCCAAAATTCAAATAGACTTTTTTGTCCGCAGGTATGCCATGCTCAGCCCGAAATTCCTCACGCGCTTCAGAAGAAATCGCATAGGATTTTATCGGATCACACAGAGGCTCGACGCGAGCAGATCCAGCGATTTGTCTAATGGTAGGAACCAAGGATTGAACTAGGCAAAAAAGACTGTGGATTTGGCCGGATTGAAGGGCGCGGGCCAAAAGCCATTTTTTAAGTTTAGGATAAAAGCCCGTTGCGTCTTCAAAAAAATCAGTCCGAAAACTGATTCCAGAAACGGGAATCGGACTGCGTTTCCCCAGCCATGCAGCCAAAGGAAAATAGTCGAAATACATCAGAATCGCATGTGTCGCGCGATGCTGAACTGCATAGTCCAACATTAATCTCCATTCCAAGAAAGAACGGCGGTAAATGTTGGTGGCATGCAAGCGTTCGATTTGATCCATCGGGATCCCAACAAATGTCACATTTGAACCCCACACTAGCTGGTCGGCAATGCGGCGCGACTCAAAATCCGTACGAAATTTTTCCCCAGAAACCACGATCACTTCCACGTCCATCCGACCGCTAAAATAACCAATCACATGCGTGAGGTAATCCGGGTGGTGGCCGTCCAAAATGGTATCAAAAAGAAGTATTCGGTGTTTCACAAGCAATAGAAAAAAGCAGAGACGCTAAAAGCGCCTCTGCAAAAATAGTCTTAAAGACCGTATTTATATTTGTATCGATTGAACAACT
>JBEDFG010000250.1:0-2652 GCA_041175285.1 Bacteroidota bacterium
TAATGTAAAATTTTCCCAGGTACTCCATTCATTTTTCATTGATTTTCATATTAAAGGTTGAAATTGAATTGCGTCGCGATTGCCATATAAAAGTAGGGGAGATGACTACATAGTCATATTCTCTTGATGACTAGTTGAGTCTTGTTTCGACTTTAAAACTGATAAAAAACAAAAGGCTCCCGAAGGAGCCTTTTGAAAATCAAGAAGTAAATTGGAATTACATGCGAATGAAAAGGTCATCTTTAGCGTAACGCACTTTGGCAGCATTAGCCATGTAATCAGTTGCAGCATCGCGCTCGCCAACGGCTAGCATCAATACAGAATGTAATCCTTTGGATGATAAATCTAATAATTCATCCAATTTTGCTGGAATAAATCCTTCCATTGGAGTAGAATCAATTTTTAATTCAGCAGCAGCAGCTAGGGCAGTTCCCATGGCCAAATACACTTGACGAGCTGCCCAATTTGCTTGAGCATCTTTTGGGCGATTAAGCATAGCTCCCGCAATTGCACCACGGTAATCAGCTAAAGCATCTACAGGAACATTGCGAGTTTCAGAAACTAATTGCATAAATGCATCAATTTTTTCTTCCGTAACCTCGTTCCAAGCTGCAAAAACTAATAGGTGAGAACCTTCCGTCACTTGCGGTTGGCCAAAAGCAATCGGTTGAATTTGTGCACGCAATTCAGGATTTTCAATGACAAAAACTTGATAGGGTTGTAATCCAAATCCAGATGCAGATAGGCGGATCGCATCTAATAGGCTTTCAATTTTATCTGAAGAGACAATGTTGCCATTCATGCGCTTGGTCGCATAGCGCCAAGATAAATCGTTAATTAAAGACATGTTGTTGATTTTAGAAATAAAAAATAAAGCCGAGGTGCAGATTTACACCTCGGCCCTTAAGCGGAGTAATTATTCGCTAATTAATGAAACATCTAATTTGAAGTCATCAAAAATTGCTTTGTCACCAATTGAATCAAAGAATTTCTTAGAACCGTATTTGATGTTGTAATCCGTACGATCAATTGTGATAGATGCTTTAGCAGCAACTTTTCCACCTTTTACTGAAATTTCAGCTGGGAAAGAAATTGATTTTGTGATTCCTTTGATGTGATTCCTTTGATAGTCAAATTACCAGTTACTTGATTACCTGCAATTTTAGTGATTACAAACGTAGCAGTTGGGAATTTTTCAACTTCAAAGAAATCTCCAGAAGAGATATGACCAATGAATTTTTGGTTATAACCTGCATCCGTAATATCCAAATCTTTGATAGATTTCAAGTCGATTGTGAAATTACCGCCAACTAATTTGTTGCCATTTACATTTAAAGCACCTGCTGAAATACCTACAGTACCATTGTGCTTACCAGTTACTTTTTCTGCGAACCAAGCAATCGAGCTAGTTGCTGTGTTTAATTTCACTGCTTTTGGAGCTGCGAAAGATGAGATGCTCAATACAAGAGCTGTCAAGATTAGGCTTACTTTTTTCATTTTATTTATTGTTTAATTGTTAGTAAATACATTTCTAAATTCATCCAAGAGTTCATTTAATTGGCCCATTTTAACTGGGTCGATTCCTTGGAAGTTCTTTTCCCATCGATTTTGTACGACATCGATTTCCTCTAATAAGGAAAGACCAGCAGGCAAAATAATTATGTCAACAGCCCTGCGGTCTTTTGGGCATTCTCGTCTTAAAACTAATTTCTTCTCTAAAAGTTTGTCAACCAGGCGAGATGCATTGGACATTTTGTCCATCATGCGTTCTGTGATACCTAAAACGGTTATGGGGTTATTTTGTTGTCCTCGTAATATGCGGAGCACATTGTACTGTTGGGGCGTTAAACCATAAGGTTTTAACAAATCATGCGTTTGTTGCATCATCCAGTTACCTGTATAAATGATGTTGACAACCGCCTTACTCGTAGGCGAATTAAATTTGTTTTGTTTTAAATCTTCTGAAATTCCCATTTTGAAAATTTGATGTAGCAAAATTAAATGTAATTACATTAAATACAAATGTTTTTAAAATATATTTTTTAAAACCTCTGATTAAAGTTTATTTTTGAACATGCAAGATTCATTCAGCCTCCAACTTCCTTTCATTCTAGCGTCTAATTCCCCTCGAAGGAAAGAGATTTTAACCCAGGCAGGGTTTCAGTTTACCGTTTTGCCCTCGGACGTTGATGAATCTTTTTCGGCATCCTTATCTCCACAAGAGGTTCCGGTCATGTTGGCCGAACGTAAAGCCAAAGCACTCATTGAAAACTGTGCTAATTCCTTGGTATTGGCAGCTGATACGGTTGTGATATTGGAGAATGAAATTTTAAATAAGCCAGCCGATAAGCAAGATGCGCTTCACATGCTCAAAAAGCTTTCTGGCAAAACGCATGAAGTGGTAACCGGAATTGCTTTGGCTAGTCCGCAAGGTATCATCACTGCCGCAGACTCTGCGATGGTGCGATTTCGGGAGTTGGCCGACTGGGAAATAGAATGGTACGTGCGCGGCGGTGCTTCATTAGATAAAGCAGGTGCTTACGGTGTGCAGGATTTTATTGGAATGGCTGGTATTGAAAAATTAGATGGATCTTTTTATACCGTTATGGGCTTACCCATCTACCATGTTTACCAATTGCTTAAACCTTTTAT
>JBEDFG010000251.1:0-3103 GCA_041175285.1 Bacteroidota bacterium
TGTTGGCCAATGTCCACCACTACGCCATTTGGGATGATCACGACTTTGGCCCGAATGATTCGGATCGCTCATTCCCAATGAAGTACACCTCGTTGGAATTGTTTAAAATGTATTGGGGCAATCCCAACTACATCTTTCCAAACGAAGGAATCACAGGAAAATTCCAATGGTCTGATGTCGAATTCTTTTTAATGGATGATCGCTGGTTCCGTGCTCCCAATGAGCTAAATGATCCCAATAAAGACTATTGGGGTCCTAAACAAATGACCTGGTTATTGGACGCCTTGAGTAGTTCTAAAGCAAGCTTCAAGGTTATTGTCAACGGCGGACAAGTCGTTAGCCCTGCCAAAATCCTTGAAAATATGGCAAATTACGAAGGTGAACGTAATTATTTATTGAAAGAATTGAAGTCTCGAAACATTCCCGGAGTTTTATTCCTAACAGGTGATCGCCATATTTCAGACCTGAATAAACTGGAACGCGAAGGAACCTATCCATTATATGATTTGACGGTATCACCTATGACTGCCGGTAAGTCAGATGCATTTAAATTGGATTATAACGAAACTCTCGTTGAGGGGACATTAGTGGCTGAACGGAATTTTTCCAAAATAGAAGTTTCAGGCCCAGCCAAGGATCGTGTCATGAAAATCACCTTATTCAGTGTCTACTATTAAACCGATTAGATCAAGATTTTCATTTTGAGGCCAAAGGTTCCTCACCTATTCCGGTGCACATCGATGCGGCTGAGGGAATTGGTGGTCATAATGCGGGAGCACGTCCCATGGAACTCTTATTAATGGGTTTAGGTGGATGTACGGCCATCGATGTCATCCTAATCTTAAAAAAACAGCGTCAAGTGGTAGACGATTTTCAAATACGCGTACAAGGAGACAGAGAAAAGATAGAAGGAACTGAGAAAACTCCCTTTCGTCAAATCAATATTCAATTTGAATTAACAGGTCAAATCGATGGAAGCAAAGCATTAAAAGCCATCCAAATGTCCATGGACAAATATTGTTCCGCAACGGCTCAATTAGAACCTAGCGCGAACATCACACATACCTTACTATTAAACGGAGAAAAATTCGAAGCCTAACATGCAAGCATATTTAGATTTATTAACGCATATCAAAGAAAACGGAACCTTTAAATCCGATCGTACAGGTACAGGAACAACGAGTGTTTTTGGTTATCAGATGCGCTTTAATTTGGCCGACGGGTTTCCGCTGGTGACCACCAAAAAAACACACTTAAAATCCATCATCCACGAATTACTCTGGTTTCTGAAAGGCGAAACAAACATTGCTTATTTGAAAGAGCACAGTGTTCGTATTTGGGATGAGTGGGCAGATGAAAATGGAGACTTGGGACCTGTGTATGGCAAACAATGGCGTTCATGGGAAGGTGCTGACGGTCAGGTAATTGACCAAATCAAAGAAGTCATTCATACGTTGAAAACGAATCCGGATTCCCGCAGAATCATCGTCAGTGCTTGGAACGTGGCTGAATTACCTAAAATGGCTTTGATGCCTTGTCATGCTTTCTTTCAGTTTTACGTAGCTGACGGAAAATTATCTTGTCAATTATACCAACGATCGGCAGATGTGTTCTTAGGCGTCCCTTTCAACATCGCATCTTATGCACTCTTGACTATGATGGTTGCGCAGGTATGCGACCTAGGTTTAGGTGATTTTGTTTGGACTGGCGGCGACACGCATTTATACAGCAATCACATGGAACAGGTAGAAACCCAGTTGGCCCGCAGCCCACGCCCACTACCCACCATGCATATCAACCCTGCAAAGAAAGATATATTTGATTTCGTCATCGAAGACTTTACGTTGGAAGGATACGATCCGCATCCAGGAATTAAAGCTCCGGTGGCAGTTTAGATGAGAAGTGAGAGGTGAGAGGTAAGAAGTGAGAGGTAAAATGTATTTTAAAAATATATAAATCACCTCTTACCTCTTACCTCTCAATAACACTCCCCGCCAGCACATTACAATCTTTATACTCATCATCAATGAAAATAAAGACATCGTCTTTGGCTTTAACAAACCACTTTTCAATGACCTCATTCTTCTTTTGCGTTAAGGCAATGCCCGCAATTTTCTGATAATCATCTTTTAAGTTTGCAAAGTGAGGAGGATATTTAGCCTTGAAATACAAAATACGCATCGCACTGCGGCCATCTTCCGTCCGGTAGGCAATTGGCTTAGAAATGGTGCCAACTGTCATTGAATCAATCGAGAAATATAAACCTGGTTCCATCGTACCATCAAAAGGCATACGCGTAGAACGCGAAGCCATGTCGATTAAAAGACCACCGGCATCTTGAGTTAATTTATCTTCAGAAACATTACGCGCAGCTTTGTCAAATGATATCGAGTCACGTTGGATCAAAACACGCATGCTATCCAAAAAACGCGTCGGTTCTGTGACATCTAATTTTTGATAATCAGGACGTAATAAAATATGACGCGCATGATATTCCTGGCCACGAACGGCCAACAACTGTATGAGGTGAAAACCGAACTCACTTTCAACTACATCAGACATTTGATTGGGTTTCAACTTCAAAGCAGCTGCTTCAAATGGCGCCACCATTTGTCCACGTTTCGAAAATCCAAGATCCCCACCACGCTTTCCACTACCTAAATCCTCCGAGTATAATTTTGCTAATTCTTCAAACGCCTCACCCTTTTCAATTCGCTTCTTATAATCTAATAATTTACCTACTAACTCCTCTTTTTGAGACTTATTAGGTTGTGCTAAACGAACAATATGACCAATCTCAACCTCTGATGGTAAAACAATATGACCAATCTCAACCTCTGATGGTAAATAAGGTAATGAATCCGTCGGAATACGCTTAAAGAATTTCTCCACCTCTTTCGGTGTAATTCGCACCTCTTCCGTAATTTTTTCCTGCATTTTACGAGCTGTCAATTGCTCCTTCAACGAGATTCGTAAATCCTCTTTCAATGTTACAATTGGCTTACCAAATGCTTCAACGATATTCTTCGCCGTACCATATTGCTGCTCCATTTGCTCCATCCGGGAGTTCATCTCTGCCTCAATACGCTTATCATCCACGATC